>JAZOBC010000038.1:0-39546 GCA_045595795.1 Clostridia bacterium
CCTTCTTCCCTCAAGGCTTTTTCTGCCGCTGCACACTTCTTTTGAAGTAAATCAATGGGTGTGTTCACTTCACCAAAACCAATAAATGCTACTTTTGCCATGTTACATCATCCTTTCTTATTCAAACATTCCGTTAATGCCTTTTAAGGTTTCACGCACAAGCTGTTCGCCGCCCTGATGACCCACAACTCCACTGGAAAGAAACGCACTGTAATGGCCGCCTGCTTCTGCCTTTTTGGTTGGCAGATAGCCTTCACAATGGCAGGCAAGCTGAATCAAGAAGGTTTGCTGAGCTGCGCTTCTTGCTTTCATTTGATTGCCGTAATCAAGGAACAGCTCAAAGGGATTTGTTGCAAAGGCTATATTGCCTAAACGAATTATATGTACCTCGGTATCAACAACCTCTACCTTTTCTTGCAGTACCATACGTTGCAGAATGCCCAGGTGTACCTGCAGATGTGCCGCATCGTTAAAGTCCACATCCCCCGGCTTATCACGGAAATAGTCACGGATTGCTTTGCGTGCTTCTTTTTCCTCTGCTAAGGTTGCACGGCGAAGAGGCAGCTGCATGAGCTTCACCTGATGGTAAAACGGCACGTCAGATACCGGTTCTTCCAGACCTTCTTCAAAAATATCAATAATTTCGTTTGCAATACGCTTACCGGTTTTTCTCATACCGGCAAGGTCGAACATTGAGGGATCTGCCTTGCGAACAGGCGGATTGTTACGCTTTAGGTTCGGATCATTGACGTCGCTTTCCGGCTCAACCCAACGAACCAAATCCACGGGACACTGGTCTCCTGCTGCCGAACATTGGGGAAGCAGGAAAACATCCTGACCAAATTTTTTACGGAGAAGCATTTTAACTTCGCCCCAGAAATCAGGAGACACAAACAGTCTGTGCTGAACACACTGTGCAGGGCATGCAAGATTTGCCACCACACCGGTCAACTTTTTCCCTGCATTAAAGACATATAACAGTTCAATACCGGAATCATTACCGCCCTCTAAAGCTTCAAAAACAGCTGTGTTGGTGTCGCCCCACATTTGAGCAGAGCCGTCAGAATAAGCAACACGGCGGCACATCCCGACAGCAGCACGTCCAAAGGTATTTACATAGGAAGCCTCTGCACGACCGTTCCATGCATCTAAAACTGCTTTTGCAATTTTAGAAGAAATTTCTTCAAGCAGGGTATCATTATCCATGATGTTTGTATTACCAACGATTTTTGCTCTTTCAATATATTTCTTATCAGGCGGAAGCTCTGATTCAATCAAGGCGCGGAAATTTCTGGTGCCGCCGGGCACCAGAGAGGTTCTGTTAATGAGGCGACCTGTGTAATCGGGACCGGTATGGGGATGCGTTGCAGAAACGACAACCTTCATGGGGTCAAGACCTGCGTTATTATCTGACAACAGCTTACGAACGGTGTTCATTAGGTAAAGAGAAACACCAACCAAATCCACACTGCACAGCACCATCTGCTCACCACCGGCTTCAACAGCCATTGCTGTTGCACCGACCGGCTTTTCGATATATTCAGAGATTCGTTCTGCAAACTGACCCTGTAAAGATACCGGCTTTGGTAAATAAAATTCTTCTTCAGCCCAACCAATTTTTAATTGACTCATGCCTCTTCTCTCCTAACTTTTTCATTTTATAAATTGACAAATCGACCTGATGATATTATAATTATATAAAACAATATTGACAGTTTCTACACATATATTGCTATATTTTTAAACAATATTGAAAAAAGAGGGGATTCTGATGCAGGAAAACATAACCTTTAGCATGCCCACGGCTGCGCTGTTTCTCAACACCAAGCATGTGGATCAGGACAGCACGCTTCGCGGCATACATTTTCATAAGGCCATCGAACTGGTGCAGGTGCACAAAGGCGAACTCATAGGGTATATTGACGACGAATCTTACCATTTGGATTGCCAGGACATTTTACTGATTAACAGCGGCGTGATGCACAGACTGGTTTGCAATCGTTCTGCCTCGTTTACCTATATTCAGATTGATATGGACAAATACATCGAGCAAAGAACTCTGTGGGGCGGATATCTGGATAAATTTATTACAAATCACACCTCAAAAAAGTGTTTACTGCTTCACGGGGAAAATGAGCTTATAACCATTTTTAACAATATCAAAAGAGAATTTGAAGAAAAAAATTTTTGCTATGATGAATACATTAAAGCATATATTTATACCCTGATGGCCTTTATGCGGCGGAATGTTCTTGTTTCTGATGCAAACTCATTTTGCGATCGCCGTAAGTTAACCGAGCTCGCCCCCGTGATACAATACATTGACGCAAATTACAACACCAAGCTGTCACTTGACCAATTGGCAGAAATGATAAACAGTGACCGCTTCCGTTTGTGCCATATGTTCAAAGCTGCTACCCGTTCCACATTGTTTGAATATATTAATTTCGTCAGAATCCAGTCTGCCGAGGATATGCTCATAAAATCGCAAAAAAACATCAGCGAAATTGCTTTTGATTGTGGCTTTGCGTCCATCCAATATTTCAACAGAGTCTTCAAGGAAAGCCGAGGCTACACGCCTGGGGTATATAAAAAAAGTTTTCAAAATATGCACAGAAAAGAATGATACTCCCTGCAAAAAACACATAAAAAAGCCTCCTATGGCAGTTGCTTAGACTGCATCACGGGAGGCTTTTGTTATCTATTTAATTTTATAAGGTCACAATAAAACCATAGGTATCTTCAATTTTACCCCACTGCAGACCGGTGATGGTATCATACAGTTTCTGAGACAGAGGACCAATTTCGTTGTTGTTAATGGTCATCACGTCATCCTTGTAGCGCAGCTTGCCAACAGGGGAAATAACGGCTGCCGTACCGGTACCGAAGCATTCTTCCAGCTTGCCGCTCTTTTGTGCATCTAACAGTTCTTCAACACTGATGCGGCGTTCTTCTACCTCATAACCCAGCTTTTTGCAAACTGCAATCACGCTGTTACGAGTTACACCGGGGAGAATGCTGCCGTTTAACATCGGCGTTACAACCTTGCCGTCAATTTTGAAGAAGATGTTCATCGCGCCAACTTCTTCTATGTATTTTCTTTCAACACCATCAAGCCACAGTACCTGAGAATAGCCATCGTCATGCGCCTTCACCTGAGCAATCAGGCTGGCTGCATAGTTACCACCGGTTTTAGCAAAGCCCATGCCGCCTTTTACCGCTCTGACATATTCATCTTCAATCCAGATACCAACAGGTGCCAAACCACTTTCATAATAAGCACCGCTGGGAGAAAGAATGATAATAAACTTATAGGTTTTAGAGGGGGCAACACCTAAGAACTCATCCGTTGCAATGATGAAAGGACGAATGTATAAGGAAGTACCTTCTTCGGTAGGAATCCAGTCTGCATCAACTTTAACAACTGCTTTAACAGCTTCTACAAAATCTTCAACGGGAATACGGGGAATACAGAGACGGTCATTGGTATCGTTGGTACGTTTTGCATTCATCTCAGGACGGAACAATCTAATGTCGCCATCAACACCCTTATAGGCTTTTAAGCCTTCAAACATTTCCTGACCATAGTGGAACACCATGGCTGCCGGTGACATAACTAAGTCCTGGAAGGGAATAACTCTGGCATCGTGCCAGCCCTTGCCCTCTGTATAGTCCATAACAAACATATGGTCTGTAAAAATTTTACCAAAGCCCAGCTTTGTTCCCTTTTCGGGTTTTGCTTTCGGCGTAGTGGTTTTTGTAATCTGAATATTCATTTTTTCTTCCTCCTTATTTTCTACCTCATTATAACTCTTTTTTATTTTATTGTCAATGACTTACCGGTTTTTGTTCCCAATCAAAATTCGAAATATGGTCGGCACCAGCGCAATCGCCACCGCCATAAGTACAATGGAAACCACGGCATCGCCCCCATAATGAAGAGCCATGCGGTAGTTGCCCTGTACGGCATGCGCCATCATGTGGTAGAGCGCGCTTCCCGGCACTAAGGGAAAAATACCCAGAACCAAGAAAATGCTGGCAGGCATTTTGCAAAGTCGTGCCAGGATTTCAGAAAGTAGCGCCAGCACCAGAGCGCTGAGAAAAAAACCGATTTTTTGCTCATCACAAAGCATGTAAACCAAGTATCCTACTGCTCCTGCCGCACCACCTAATAAAGATACCCAAGGCTTAGCGCGCAGGGAAAGTCCGACAAAAAAGATGACCGCCATGCAGACTGCGAAATAATATATGTATGCCATTTACATCGCCCCCAACAGAAAAATCAGGGATGCACCCATGCCAAGGCCGAGCGCAATCAAAAGTGCCTCCGCCGCACGCGATACACCGGAAATTAAGTCCCCATTCATGGTGTCACGAATGGCATTGACCATCGCCACACCGGGGAACAACGGCAGCATAGAACCCACAATCACGATTTGCTGATCAAGTAGCGGAAAAAACTGTCCTGCAAAAAACATAACGAGGCTTGGCACAAGTCCGCCTAAAAGGCTGTTAAAAAAACTATACATACTCACCGTGCGGAAAAACAGCCCTGCAACCTGAGCTACAAAGCAGCAGAAAAATCCAAACAACATCTCCGGCCAACCACCACCTAACAAAAGAGCAAAAGCACCGCCTGTGACAGCCGTTGCAAGTAAATTGAAAAAGGTGCTCCCTACAGGGCGATGATCCAGCTCATACAAAGCAGATAATGCCTCCTCTGCTGTCATTGACCCTTGGGAAACCTGACGAACAATGTCATTAATCTGCTCAAGCTTTCCCAAATTGGTTGACCGATGGCGAATCCGCTTATAGCTGGATGTTGTTTGACCATTCTCATCGGTAATTTCTATAATCATCATGGTAGGCACGGCAAAAATATCAATTTTTCCTTTTCCTAAAGCACGGAACATGTAAAGAGCCGCGTCCTCAGCCCGATAGGTTTCTGCGCCGCATTCCAGCAGCATTTGTCCCGCTTTCAACAAAAGACGAATATAGGTTCGCATCTCCACGAGCCTCACTCCTTTTAAAATAAACCGGAAATCACACCGTTATCATCCACAGAAATCTGATTAGCCGCCGGCTTAGCAGGTAATCCGGGCATAGTCATCACATTACCACAATACACTGTGACAAAACCGGCTCCTGCATATAGGCGAACTTCTCGAACCGTAATCACAAAATTTTCAGGTCTGCCTAATAGCTTCGCGTTATCAGACAAGGAATACTGGGTTTTTGCCATACATACCGGCAAATGACCATATCCCTTTTCTTCCAGACGACAAATCTCTTTTTCGGCTTCAGGCAAGAAATTAACGCCGCTTCCACCATAAATCTTGGTTACAATCGCTTTAATCTTTTCCTTAATCGGCAGACTGCTATCATATAAATATCGAAAATCAGACGGCTGTGTTTCCACTATTTTAAGTAGCTTTTCTGCTAAATCAATACCGCCTTCGCCGCCTTTTTCATATACCTCTGCCACAGAAAATTCGACACCTTTACGAAGGCAGCAGTCACGAATCACAGCCAGTTCTTCTTCCGTATCGGTGCCAAAACGATTCACAGCAACCACAACACCAACACCAAACTGCTGCAGATTTTCAATATGCTTCTCTAAGTTACAAAGACCTTTTTTAACGGCATCCACATCCGGCTGAGAAAGTGCCTCTTTCGGCACACCACCGTTATATTTCAGCGCGCGCACCGTGGCAACCAGCACAGCAGCCGCAGGAGCTAAACCCGCAGCACGACATTTGATATCAAAAAACTTTTCTGCGCCCAAGTCGGCTCCAAAGCCTGCCTCGGTAATCACATAGTCTGCCAAGGAAAGTGCTGCTTTTGTTGCGATGACACTATTGCAGCCATGGGCAATATTTGCAAAGGGACCGCCATGAATCAAACAGGGCGTTTCTTCTAATGTTTGCACTAAATTGGGCTTGATTGCATCCTTCAAAAGTGCCGTCATGGCACCTGCAACGCCTAAGTCTTCCACTGTGACCTGCTCACCGTCATAGGTATAGGCAACAACCATGGCAGAAAGGCGTGCCTGCAAATCTGTAATACTTTCAGACAAACAAAGAATTGCCATAACCTCAGAAGCCACCGTAATGGTAAAGCCATCTTCTCTGGGAATGCCGTTGAGTGTACCTCCAAGACCCACAACAACATGTCTTAAAACCCTGTCGTTCATGTCCATAACCCGTCGAAAAACGATGCGGGTGGGGTCAATGCCCAAGGCGTTTCCCCGCATAATATGATTATCTACAATAGCGCACAGCAAGTTGTTTGCCGCTGTAATGGCATGCATATCGCCCGTGAAGTGCAAATTGATATCCTCCATGGGAATGACCTGTGCATAGCCACCGCCGGCCGCACCGCCCTTAATGCCCATAACAGGGCCCATGGATGGCTCACGCAAAGCAATCACTGCTTTTTTCCCTAACTTACCCATTGCCTGACCCAAACCAACGGTGGTGGTGGTTTTTCCCTCACCTGCCGGCGTGGGGTTGATGGCAGTGACCAAAATCAACTTGCCTTTGGGGTTCTTTTCAACACGGCGCAAAAGAGATTCTGACAGTTTTGCTTTATCTTTGCCGTAGCAAAGCAATTCCTCTTCTTCTATGCCAAGCTGAGCAGCAATCTTTTGAATCGCTAAAGGCTGCTTGCTCTGTGCAATCTCAATGTCACTTTTCATATGTCTTTATTGCTCCTTCCCACGACTATTGACCTTATTCATAAATTTTTCTTTATGAATGATAAAGCGCTCATGAGTGCCCTCTGCAACCTGACCTACTTCATCAAACACTGCCACATGGAACACCAGACGTCTGCCGTCAACCTCTAACAACTCTGACTCAGCGTAAGCCTTCATGCCCATAGGCGTTGCTGCAGTGTGTACCATGTTCACTAATGTTCCCACAGTCGCACAGCCCTCATCTAAATAAGGGCGTACACTTTTATCTGCCGTTTGTTCCATCAGCGCAATGACAAAGGGTGTGCCAAACACGTCCATTTCGCCGCTGGCAGCCCGCATTGCGCTCACGTTTTCATCCACAACTAATTCAATTTTTCCTTTAATCCCCGGTGCTAATTGACTCATATGTATCACTCTTTCCTAAGGAAGCGGGCGTAGCCCGCACCTTTTTATTTTTCTTCAGCTTGTTGCTTATTTTCTTCAATCATGGCATAGAGACATTCCAAAGCATCCCGAATGCCGCCCACTTCATTAATCAAACCCAGTCTAACGGCCTCTTCACCTAATATAATACATCCCACGTCGTTGGCAATTTCGCCAGTTTTCATCATCATGTCTGTGAAAACCTCTTTTTTCACCTGAGAATTCTTCACCACGAAGTTTACAATCCGCTCCTGCATTTTATTAAAATATTCATAGGTCTGAGGCACACCAATCACCGTACCGCTCATGCGAATAGGGTGAATGGTCATGGCTGCTGAGGGAACAATAAAAGAACGATCTGACGAAACTGCCAAGGGCACACCGATACTGTGGCCGCCACCTAACACCAAAGACACTGTTGGCTTTTGCATGCTGGCAATCATTTCAGAAATGGCCAGACCTGCCTCCACGTCGCCGCCAATGGTGTTTAAAATCACCAACAGACCATCTACTTTCTCGTCCTGCTCAATGGAAACCAAAAGCGGAATCACATGCTCATACTTAGTAGACTTATTCTGAGATGGAAGCAGCATGTGGCCCTCCACCTGTCCCACAATGGTCAGACAATGAATATTCCCTCGCGGATTCTCCACATCTGTCATGCCAAAGTCTTTAATGTTTTGTGTATTTTGATTGGCAGCATCCTGATTGTCGCTATTTGTATCATTGTTTTCCTGACAATTTTTCATTTCATCTTCCATGGTTTTTCTCCCTTCTTTTCTTTCAGTATGAGAAAAAAACCGACAAAATATGCAGCGCCAATGCATATACCTTTCTATTGTACCATTTTTTACGCACAAGTGCAATATTTTTTAATCATGCATATTTAAAAAAGTAAGGTGCCAAGGCACCTTACTTTTTTTCTGCAAGGGAAAACCCTGCTATCAGCTTTTCTTTTTGTTCCTTTGTCAATGCCTTAATGGCCCGTTCCCGCTTTAAAGCCTCTGATTTATCTGCCAATTTTTCATAATACACCAGTTCTACAGGCAAGCGCGAGCGTGTATACTTAGCACCACGACCGCTATTATGGGTTTTTACCCGTTCCTCTATATGTGTGGTCCATCCGGTGTATAAACTCCCATCACGGCACTTGAGCACATAAACATAATGTTGCCCTTCCATTTTGATTCTCCTTGTCCTGTTAGCTCAGCATCTCGCGAATGGTATTACCGCCCTTTTCCAAACTTACAATACCGGTACGGCAAATTTCTAAAATGGTAAAATCACGCATGACGTTAATAAATTCATCCAGCCGCCGGCTATCTTCCGCCAGCTGAAACATAATTGCTTCGGGACTGTAATCCACGGCCATTGCACCAAAGGTTTTTGCTATAACCAGCATTTCTTGACGTGTCTCGGCATGATTTGCCATTTTAATGAGCATCAGTTCTGCGCTGACGGAATCATCATCTGTCAGCTCGCGAAGACAGGAAACATCCGGCAATTTATAAAGCTGATTGACAAGCTGTTGCTTTTTCGTCTCTTCGCCATCAAAAATCACGGTGATACGGGAATAATCCGGTGACTCTGTTTCACTAACGGTTAGAGAGCTGATGTTAAACTGTCTGCGACGAAACATGCTGGTGACACGGTTCAACACACCAAATTGGTTGCGGACCAAAACCGCTACCGTATATCGATTCATGCTTCCTCACCCACCTTTTTCACAATGATATCGTCCATGGAACCTCCGGGCGGCATCATGGGCAGAACAAACTCATCTTTATCAATTTCGCAATCAATGAGATAAGGACCTTTTGTTGCAAATCCACGCGCTAATGCCTTTTGCAACGCTTCAAGGTTTGAAACCTTTTCCCCGTCAGCACCAAACGCGCGGGCAAGGGCAACAAAATCAGTCTTTCGGTCTAACACCGTACTGGAATAGTGCTTGTCAAAAAATAACGTTTGCCATTGACGCACCATGCCCAAAACCCCGTTGTTCATGATTAAAATTACGAGGGGAATCTGATTGGAAACCGCTGTCGCCAGTTCCTGCAGGCTCATGCCAAAGCTTCCGTCACCTGTCACCAGTACTGTATGCTCGCCCGTTGCAATTTGCGCACCAACGGCAGCACCCATGCCAAAGCCCATGGTTCCCAATCCGCCGCTGGATATAAAGCGACGGCTTTTTTGAAAGCGAAGGTGCTGTGCAGACCACATCTGATGCTGACCCACATCAGTCACCACCGGTGTATTTTCTTTCAAATAGGTATTTAAAACTGACAAAACATTGTAAGGCGTCATACCCTCACGCTTGTCCACAAATGTTTTTTCCTTTGCCCGAAAATCTGCCACCTGTTGTTGCCACTCAGAGTGTGCAGCAGGCGTAATCAAAGGCAATAATTTTTGAAGAGATAGTTTGACATCGGCACGCAGGCTATGAGTGGCAGAGACGGTTTTGGAAAGCTCCGAGCCGTCAATATCAATATGCACAATGTTGGCTTTTTTCGCAAACTTTTCTTTATTACCGGTGACTCGGTCATTAAACCGAACGCCCAGCGAAATGATGCAATCTGCATGATTCATCGCTACAGTAGAAGCATAGTGACCATGCATGCCCTGCATACCCAAAAAACGTGGATGGTCAGTAGGTAACGTGGAAAGTCCCATCATAGAACAGCCAATGACGGCATCAATTTTCTCTGCCAGTGCAAGCATTTCTTCCGCTGCATCGCCGGAAATCACACCACCGCCAAAATAAATATAGGGACGTTTACTTTCATTAATGCATGCTGCCGCCTCCATGATGCGAACATCCTTAGCGGCTCTTTTTTCAAGAGGTAGAACAGGCTCTGCCGGCACAAAATCACAAATTGCCATCTGAATATCTTTCGGTACATCAATCAGCACAGGACCCGGTCTTCCGGACACCGCAAGCTGAAACGCCTCACGGATGATATCTGCCAGTTCTGTCACATCGCTGACAAAATAATTATGCTTTGTGATGGGCAATGTAATACCCGTAATATCAATCTCTTGAAAGCTATCATAACCAATCTGCGAAGTCATAACGTTGCCCGTGATAGCAACCATAGGAATAGAATCCAGGTGAGCTGTCGCAATGCCGGTGACAAGGTTGGTAGCACCGGGACCCGAGGTGGCAAGCACCACGCCTACACGACCTGTGGCTCTGGCGTAACCGTCTGCCGCATGAGCCGCACCCTGTTCGTGAGCTGTCAGCACATGGCGGATTTCATCCTGATATTTATACAGCG
Source organism: Clostridia bacterium (assembly GCA_045595795.1). Taxonomy (GTDB): domain Bacteria; phylum Bacillota; class Clostridia; order UBA1381; family UBA9506; genus UMGS755. The sequence goes on from JAZOBC010000038.1 coordinate 10,396, forward strand.
AATCATATACATGCACAATCTGGCCACCGGGGTAGCCAAACACCACCTCAGTGCCCTGCTCAATTAAGGTTTTAATAATAATATCCGCACCGGATAGTTTCACGTTATCAAGCCTCCTTGAGGTTTTCAACAATTTTTGCACCCATTTCTCTACAACCAACCTGTTTGCAAGCTGCCACCTCTAATGGAGTCTGCGGCATTATATCCGCTGTACGATAGCCCGCATCCAAAACACGGGAAACCGCCTGTTCAATGGCACCTGCTTCCTCTGCCATATCAAAGCTGTAACGCAGCATCATAGCTGCTGATAAAATCGTACCGATGGGGTTTGCAAAATCTTTGCCGGCAATATCCGGCGCCGAGCCATGAATGGGTTCATAAAGGCCTCGGGTGCCCTCCCCTAAACTGGAGGAAGGAATCATACCGATGGATCCGGTAATCATAGACGCTTCATCGGAGAGAATGTCTCCAAACATATTTTCTGTCACAATGACATCAAATTGAGACGGATTTTTCACAAGCTGCATCGCGCAGTTATCCACCAGCATGTCCGTCAAGGTGACATCAGGATATTCTGCCGCCAAGCGGTGCATCACCTGTTTCCACAAACGGCTGGAATCTAAAACATTGCTCTTTTCTACAGAACAAAGATTCTTTCCACGCTTTCTGGCAGTTTCAAAACCAATTCTCCCAATGCGTTCAATCTCACTCTCGCGATAGCAAAGCACATCCGTCGCCACCGCCTCACCTGCTTCTTCCTTCGTGACATGCTCACCAAAATAGATTCCGCCGGTCAGTTCTCGCACAATCATGAAATCAATCCCCGCCTCCACAATAGACTGCTTTAAAGGCGAAGCACCCGCAAGCTGCGGCCAGATTTTAGCAGGACGGTTATTAGAATAAACCCCCATGCCGGCACGAAGCTTTAAAAGCCCCTTTTCAGGGCGCAAATGACCTGCCACATCGTTCCATTTGTCGCCGCCGACGGCGCCTAAAAGCACGCTATCTGATGCAAGGCATTTGGCAAGCATTGCCTCCGGCAGCGGTTCTCCCCATTTGTCAATGGCGCATCCGCCCATGTCTACCTCAGTATAGCTAAAACTATGATGAAACGTTTCTGCCACAGCATTTAGCACCGCAACTGCCTGCGCAATGATTTCAGGACCAATTCCGTCCCCGGGGATGACGGCAATGTTTTTATACATGGTTGACACCTCCGCTTTTCTCAAGCGATGCCAGCAAACCGCCCTGACGAATCATATTCTGAATAAATTCGGGAAACGGTTGACTCTGGTAAGTCTTTCCCGTTGTTAGATTCACAATTTCTCCTGTATCAAAATTTACACTGACCTGATGCCCGGCTTCTATACCATCGACAGCTTCGGGACACTCCAAAATTGGAAGACCAATGTTAATCGCGTTGCGATAGAAAATGCGCGCAAAGCTTTTGGCAATCACACAGCCAACCCCACAGGTTTTAATCACCAAGGGTGCATGCTCGCGGGAAGAACCGCAGCCAAAATTCCAGCCGGCCACAATCAGATCCCCTGCCTGCACTTCTTTGACAAAGTTGCTATCTATATCCTCCATGCAATGCCCTGCAAGCTCCCCCGCATCAGAGGTATTTAAATACCGCGCAGGAATGATTACATCGGTATCCACATTGTCATTATATTTAAAAACCTTTCCCTGTGCTTCCATAGGTTAAACCTCCTCAGGCTCTGTAATATAGCCGGTCAGGGCACTGGCTGCCGCCGTTTGGGGACTTGCCAGATAGACCTCACTGTCAACATGACCCATGCGGCCCACAAAGTTACGATTGGTGGTGGCAACACAGCGTTCACCTGCTGCCAAAATGCCCATATAGCCGCCTAAGCAAGGGCCGCAGGTAGGGGTAGAAACCACTGCACCGGCATCGATAAAGGCTGTTACATAGCCCCGCTCCACGCTCTCGCGCATAACCTCCATGGTGGCAGGAATGATAATGCAACGAACGCCTTGGGCAACATGCTTGCCCTTCAAAATGTGATAGGCCGCCTCCATATCCTCCATGCGACCATTGGTGCAGCTACCAATCACCACTTGGTCAATTTTAACCGCTGAGAGTTCCTTGGCACGCTTAGTATTTTCAGGAAGATGAGGGCAACTGACTGTGGGTACAATGGCAGACAAATCAATGGTAATGGTTTTTTCATATTCTGCATCGCTGTCTGCTGCATAAATCACGGGCTGACGCTCTGTGCGACCTTTCATATAAGCTAAGGTCACATCATCCACAGGAAAAATGCCGTTTTTAGCACCGGCTTCAATCGCCATATTACAAATACATAAACGATCATCCATGGAAAGGGTTGAAACGCCGTCCCCTGTAAATTCCATGCTTTTATATAACGCACCATCAACGCCAATCATGCCGATGATGGTTAAAATCACGTCTTTGCCGCTGCAGCTTTTCGGCAACTTACCCGTGAGCTCAAAGCGGATAGCAGAGGGCACCTTAAACCAAGCCATGCCCGTTGCCATACCAGCTGCCATATCTGTGCTGCCCACACCGGTAGAAAAAGCACCCAACGCGCCATAGGTACAGGTGTGGCTATCTGCCCCAATGATGCAGTCACCGGCGCAAACCACGCCTTGCTCAGGCAGCAACGCATGTTCAATGCCCATTTTGCCCACATCATAAAAATGACTGATGCAATGGCTGCAGGCAAACTCGCGACACTGCTTAGACTGCTCTGCCGCCTTAATATCTTTATTCGGAACAAAATGATCCAGCACAATGGCAATTTTGTCCTGATCAAACACCTTGTTAAAACCTGCTTTGTTAAATTCCCGAATTGCCACCGGAGTGGTGATATCGTTACCCAACACAACGTCGAGTTTAGCATTAATTAACTGGCCGGCGGTCACATGAGAAAGCCCCGCGTGTGCCGCCAAAATTTTTTGGGTCATTGTCATTCCCATCAGGCTCTCTCCTTTTTTCTCATGTTATGAAAAGCGCACAGCAGCGCATCGGCACTGGCGTGGATAATATCCGTGTTGGTGCCGGCACCCCAATACATAATGCCCTCTTCCGACTGAATACCAATATAAGCCGCAGCCACACTCTGAGAGCCCTGCTCCTGCATGCTGTGCTCAGAGTAAACCTGCAGGGTATAGCTTTCTCCGCTATACGCCTTTAAGGCATTACTGATAGCGTCCAATGAACCGTTACCGGTAGCACTGATATCGGTTTTTATGCCGTTTTCAGCAAAAACAATATCGGCCTGCACCACATCGCCGCTTCTTTTAATGTGCATGTCAAAAATGGTGATGGGCGAATGGTCAATGAAATAATGCTCTTTGAAAATTGCAAGCACCTGATCGGGCTTCAGCTCACAATGCTTATGGTCAGAAATGCTTTTGCACACATAGCTCAAATCCTCACGCATACCGGTAGGCAGAACATATCCATAAGTCTGCTCCAACAGATATCCGATACCACCCTTGCCACTTTGGGAGTTCACACGAATCACGTCTGCATCATAGGTACGGTTGATGTCATGGGGGTCAATGGGAATATAGGGCACATTCCACTGATGCAAATTCTTCTTTTCTCTATATTTCATGCCTTTGGCAATGGCATCCTGATGGCTGCCCGAGAAAGCAGCAAACACCAAGGCTCCGGCATAAGGAGAGCGTTCATGCACCTGCATTCTGGTGCAGCGCTCATAGACCTCGGCAATGGCGGGCATATCAGAAAAGTCAAGACCCGGGTCAACGCCGTGAGAATAAAGATTCATAGCAAGGGTTACAATGTCTACATTACCCGTCCGTTCCCCGTTGCCAAACAGCGTTCCCTCCACACGGTCAGCTCCGGCTAAAAGGGCAAGCTCCGTGTCAGCAACCCCTGTGCCGCGGTCGTTATGAGGATGCACCGAAATGGTCACATGCTCTCTATATTTCAAATTTTCGTGCATGAATTCCACCTGACTGGCATAGACATGAGGCAGGCTCACCTCCACCGTAACAGGCAGATTGATAATCACGTTGTTGTCTTTTGAAGGCTCTAACACATCGAGTACGGCGTTACAAACCTCTAAGGCATATTCCGGCTCTGTGCCCGTAAAGCTTTCGGGAGAATATTCAAAACGGAAATTCCCTTCATATTCTTTTGCCATTTTTTTAACCAGCTTAGCACCTTCAATGGCAAGCTTCTTAATGTCTTCTTTTGACTTGCGAAATACCTGCTCGCGCTGTGCCACGCTGGTGGAATTATAAAAATGAATAATGGCATTCGGCGCACCCTTGCAGGCTTCAAAGGTTTTGCGAATGATGTGCTCACGGCTCTGGGTCAGCACCTGAATCGCCACATCGTCGGGAATCATGTTGTTGTCAATTAAGGTGCGCAAAAACTCATATTCCGTTTCTGAAGCAGCCGGAAAACCCACCTCAATTTCCTTAAAACCCACCTTTAAAAGCAGCTTATAAAACTCAAGCTTTTCAGAAAGGTTCATGGGAATCACCAGGCTTTGGTTTCCATCACGCATATCCACGCTGCACCAGGAGGGAGCCTTGTCAACATAGTCCTTTGTGACCCATTTTGTGTACCCTTTGGGAGCAGGATAATAGCTGATTCCGTATTTTGATGCGTCCATCATCGCGATCACCTCGTTTGTTGTTTTTAGTTACGTTTTTCACTGCGCCACAAGGCGCAACTTCACTGACGAAGTCAACTTCACTATCGAAGATAACTTCACTTACCGTCAGGCAAACTTAGTTGCTTAAGCTGTACCACCAATTCAGTATAGGTTGTGTGGTGGTTATGGCAGTATCATTGTCACTCTTTTATTTCTATTGTAAAATAAATATCTTTCTTTATAATTTTTCCTGATATTGTTTTTGTTTTGACATTTCTTAAAACAAATTCTTGACCATTTTTCGTATTTGGTGGTATTTTTACAATGATCGTTAATGGGACCTCAAGATTTTTTATGTATAACTCTATTTCTGCTCCGTTTATAGCATCTTTAGGGGAATGAGTTGCTTAGCAGACATTTCCTTTTTTCTGCACCCCTTATAAATCGCCACCAAAACAAAGCCAATCACAAATAATATTAGTGCAAACAATATATAATGCCAAACAGTAGAAAGCAAAGCTAAAATTATAATTATGATAAAAGGAAGTTTTTGGTCTTGCTCATATCTATCTCGATTGAGGCGATATTGTTTGTATCTTTCATATGATTGTTCGTCATGCTCTTTCATATAAAAACCTTCTTATTTCAAATTATAAACTGTCACTTTTTCCGATATTGCACTTAGAACATAATGTTTGTAAGTTATCTAAAGTTGCCTCTCCTCCTTTGGAATACGGAATAATATGGTCTATATGTAATTCCACAGAAGGATTTTTAGCAGGTGAAGCACCACAAGCGCAACATTTGAAATTATCTCTTTTTAAAACCTGATATCTTAATTTATCTGATACAAGTCTTGTTTTTATATTTGTCTTCTTTTTGGATTGGCAAACAGGACATTTCCTTAACCACACATCACACCCATTTGCTAAATACTTATGTCCACACTCCAAACATTCCATTTCAAAAAAACGCTGATTATAATGTGTTTCAGACCTTCCTCTGTATCCTAAATTTTTTTGATTATTTTTATTTATATATCCAATATCTAATGATTTCATTTTTCTCCCGCGCCATTTCCTTTCGCAGTATTAATTGACTTGACAAGCATACGCCTTATAATACCACAGTCTTGCAAAAGCTCTTTTGAAACTTCTTTGGTAATGCAGATTGAACCCTCAAGCATTTCAATCCAATATTCGGTTTCAATACATTCTTTCAATGCAATATGAAACTTATTGATAAAATCCGCTTTACTTGAAGCGTAGTTTGCTTCATGAATATTTGCGCCGATTGATGTGGCACTGCGAATAATTTGATTGATAAGAACACTTCTGCCTTTCTTAGAATCTATCGTATCACAAACAGAAATGATTTTAAGCGCTAATGCTTTCGCTTTTGTGCGCAATTCTGAATCTTTCATAGGCTTCTCCTTTGGGTGAAGTTTTTGCTAACGCAAAAGTGAAGTTGCTTATGCAGTGAAGTTTTGTGCTCCGCACAAAGTGAAGTTAAGTTTGCCACTTCGCCATCAGGCGAAACGTCACTGACGAAGTCAACTTCACTATCGAAGATTACTTCACTTGCCGTCAGGCAAACTTAGTCGTTGAAGCAGTACAACTGCTTCAACGTGACTCGTATTCGGAAACATATCCACCGGAATCGCCTTTTGCAGGCTATATCCATGGTCGCACAAAAATCGTGCATCACGAGCCAAGGTCGCCGGATTGCAGGAAACATAGACAATACGCGGCGGTGCCATGGTGATGATGGCCTCTAAGGCACTTTGCTCTGCGCCCTTTCGCGGTGGGTCCAAAAACACCACCGAGGGCTTTTCGCATATGAGCTGCGGTGCTAATTCCTCTGCTTTACCGAGCAGAAACTCGGCATTGGTTATGCCGTTTCGCTGAGCGTTTTCTTTGGCGTTTTGAATCGCCTGAGGCACAACCTCCACGCCAATCACCCGACCGGCGTGCCTTGCCGCAAACAAAGAAATTGTTCCGATGCCGCAATATAAATCCAGCACCGTTTCGCTACCGGAAAGTTCTGCTAAATCCAAAGCGGTTTGATACAGCACCTGAGTTTGAGGGCTGTTAATCTGATAAAAGCTGTGGGCAGAAATCCGAAAAGACAAGCCGCCCAAAACATCTTCAATATAATCTCTGCCGTAAAGAACCTTGTTTTTCTTGCCCAAAAGCAAATTGTTTGGCTCTTTGTGAATATTCAGTAAAATACTTTTTAACCGGTAAGAAGTTTGAACAGCTAACAACCGACGGACAAGTTCTTCATGGTTACGAAGGGAATCTCCGTTCACCGTTAGGACAACCATGGCCTCTTTTGTGCCCTCTGCAAGGCGCACAAACAAACGCCTTGCCACGCCCCGGTGCAATGCTTCGTCATACACCGAAATGTGCTGCTCCTCTAAAAAAGAAACCGTCTCTTTTAGCCAGGCAGACGCAGCACTGTCCCCCTGTCTGCAATCAGTAAGCGGCACCAACTGATGGCTGCCGGGGGCATAAAATCCCCCTGCAATTTTTCCTTTGCCGGTTTTGCCTAAGGGAAAAACCATTTTGTTTCGATATCGCTCAGGGCGCTTCGCCCCTAAGGTCTCTGCCACTTCTATCTCATGAAAGCCACCGATTCGCTGCAAGGCATCAACTACAATCTGACGCTTTGCCGCAAGCTGCTCGCTATATGCCATGTGGGCAAAATCGCAGCCACCGCAACGCCCTGCTGCGTCACAAAAATCATAACGGCGGCAAGGTGAAGGCTCTAAAATGCGCAACAAGCGTCCATAGGCGCAGCCGGACTTGACTCTGACAAGCTCAATTTCAACCTGCTCTCCCGGGCAAGTGCCGGGCACGAACACCGCCATGCCATCAAGGCGCGCCACCCCGTCGCCGCCGGCAGCAATAGACGCAATGGTTACAACTGCCTGATCTCCTGCCTGCATAGCCATCCTCCTTACGCTTCTTCCTGTTCCTCCTGCATCTGATGCACAGCACAATACAGCGCACATTCCATGCGCTTTTTCATGAGTGCACAAGACAGCGGCAACGGGTCGTTAATACCACCGCCATATTGAACAGCATTGGCAGGACAGCCACCGCTGCAATAAAATTTTGCAAAGCAATCCTTGCAGGCAGGCTTTGTATATACATTGGAAGCACGGAACACATCACTGATTTCCTGCTTTAAGCCCTGCTCTTTTACGTTACCCAGCTTCATGGATTCATCCCCCACAAACTGATGGCAGGGATAGATATCACCCTCGGGAGAAACCGCAACATATTCATGTCCGGCACCGCAGCCTGTGAGTCGCTTTAAGATGCAGGGACCACCGGTTAAGTCAATCATGAAATGGAAGAACTGAAAGCCGTTTCCTTCCTTCTTCCGCTTCACATATTCAGCTGCCAGCTCCTCATATTGCTGAAACAGCGTGGGCAGGTCTTCTTCCCGCAGCATGTAATCCATGGAAGGGTCTGCCACAACAGGCTCAACAGAAATTTGCTTAAAGCCTAAATCGGCTAAATGCAGCACATCCTCTTTAAAATCCAAATTTTTTCTGGTAAAGGTGCCGCGGACATAGTAATTATCCTGATTGCGGGATTCTGCCATATCCTGAAAACGTCCTACAATGGCATCATAACTGCCGGTGCCGTCAACACGGCAACGCATGGTATCGTTCACTTCTTTTCTGCCATCAATGGAAAGAACAATGTTACCCATTTCACGGTTAATGTATTCCTTTTTCGCTTCGTCCAGCAAAATACCGTTGGTGGTGATGGTGAAGCGGAAGTTTTTGCCGTGGTCTTTTTCAACACTGCGGGCATATTCCACAATTTCTTTCACCACATCAAAGTTCAAAAGGGGCTCACCCCCAAAAAAGTCAACCTCTAAGTTGGTGCGATGACCTGAAGCTTTAATCAAATAGTCAATGGCCTGCTTGCCTACCTCGGCACTCATAAGGCCTCTGGGCCCCTCGTAACTGCCCGTATCAGCAAAGCAATAGCGACAGCGTAAATTACAGTCGTGCGCCACATGAAGACACATGGCTTTTACCACCGAGTCACGATTCGGACGGCTGGCAGCAATTTCTTCATAGGGGTCTTCAGCAAACAAAATACCTTCTTCTGTCAGCTCTAAAAGCTCCTGCCATGCTTCGGAAAGCTCCTCCACAGAGTAGCCGGAGAGCTTGTCCACCATGCTTTGGGGCAGTTCCCCCTTGGGCGCTGTATTGCCCAACTCCTGCAGCATAGCAAGCGTCATATCGTCAATCACAGAAACGGCACCACTGTTCGAATCCATCACAATAGATGTGCCGTTCATTTTAAAACTATGTACCATATTCTAAAATTCCTTTCGTAAATAAAAGAAAAAAAGCAGGACCGAAACAAACGTGTCCTGCTCTTTTGACTGTTAGCTTACGCTCTTTCGCACTTCTGATTTGCTACCGTGCAAGAGGTTTTGCAGGCAGACTGGCAGGATGTTTGACATTCGCCGCAGCCACCATTTTTAGCTGTTTCCTTTAATGTTCCTTTGGTTAATGTTTTGATATGTTTCATCACAATTCCTCCTTAGTATCGTTTACGTCTTGCTGATAAATTAATGCCTAAAATGCCACCAATTGCCCCACCGAAAAGTCCAATGGCAAGCAGCACAAATATGTATGGACCAATTTGAAAGCTGCCGGAAATCAGCATGGCAACAATTTGCAGCACCAAGGCATATAAAACGCCTGTAACGCCCCCGCTTAAATAACCGCGGCTTTTAGCTTTGCGGGCACTTGTGGCCCCGGCTAAAACCACACTCACCACCAAGGTGACCGTTGTTATAAAGGGAATGGCACTTTCAGACAAATGGGTGTAGGTTAAAAGCAACGCAGCAATAAAGAACACCAAAAGGGTGAACACCAAAGCCACGAGCAACGCTTTTCCAAAACCGATGAGCACCGGTTTTGCAACACCTGTTTCTTGAATTTGCTTATCGCTATACATAAAATTCCTCCCGTATGCAATGTTGTTACATTCTATGACGGGAAAGAATCTTTTATGACCGAATCAATCAGTCAGCAGTCAGCTGCTTTTCAACGCTTCTAACAGCCCAACGCTCTAATGTCATCAGCTGTTTTTCGGTTTTTGTGCCGATTTCAATCACGATTTTTTCGTCTTTAATCTTAGAAATGGTTCCCACAATACCGCCAATGGTGGTAATGTTGTCGCCAACCTTAAGATTTGCCAGCATCTCTCTGTTTTCTTTATCCTTTTTCCGCTGCGGTCTGATTAAAATAAAATAAAATACAAGAATCAGAAGAATCATCGGTAAAAATGACATTATCATTTCCATAGGACCTGCCACTTGACCCGGCGCAGTTGTAGCTGCTGCATCAGCTGCGGGTTCTGCAAATACACGTAACACTGTGTATACACCTCCAACTTAAATTAAATATACACTTAATTATACCTTTTTTCCCTGAATTTATCAATAGATTTTTAGCACCTTTGCAAAATACATCTATTTGATTGTATTTATTAGGGAAGGTCATAGAGCATACCGCTGCGCACCGATGCCGTCTCTGCTCCCAGTGCCTCAGCAATGGCAAAGGCAAAATCTGCCGCCGTACCGGCACCTCGTGAGGTAATCACATGACCATCCCGCACCACTCTATTTGTTTTCGGCGTTGCCCCTGTTAATTCTGCCTCATAACCGGGATAACAGGTTGCGCACTTGCCTTTGAGCAGTCCAAAAGCACCCAGCACTTTAGGCGCAGCACAAACCGCCGCCAATACCACTTCTGCCTTGTCTGCCGCCAATAGCAGTTCCTTTAAAGGAACGCACGCCTGCAGATTGTCTGAGCCGGGTAGTCCGCCCGGAAGCACCATAGCCTGAGCCTTTTGCAGTTCTACCTGCTCAATCGTAACATCCGCCACCACCGGAATCCCATGAGAGCCCGTAACTGTGGTTGTTTCGCTAATGGAAACCGTTTGCACGCTGAGACCGCAGCGACGGACAATATCCACCACGGAAAGTGCCTCAATTTCTTCAAATCCCTCTGCCAAAAATACATATACCATATGCAAAAATCCTTTCATTGACAATTTCTTTCAGCTATATTATACTATGTTTGGCTGAAACATACAAGCTAAAATTTTTTGCTCGGATAGGAGATTTTGTCTATGCCCGATAAAGTTTATATCGTTGATACACGCTATTTTGATGAAATAAATCACGCTTTCCGAAACGGCAGACTGTTTTTGGGTTCTGTCCCCTGTCCCTCGCTGCCCGACGAGACGGCGTATCACCCCGACATGGTGCTCTTTCCCGTTGCTCCGGGTTGCGTTATCTGTGCGCCTGAGGTCTATGATGCTTATCATCGGATTCTGTCGCCTCTTGGAGTGCAATTAGTACAAGGCACTAAGGCTTTAGGCCGTGACTATCCTAAGGATATTGCATATAATGTATTAAGCACGCCCTCCTGCGCTTTTGCCCGTTTTCAAAGCACCGATTCCTTGATTACGAATCTGCTGGATGAATGTGGAATTCGTCGCTATGACGTTGCCCAGGGCTACGCCCGCTGCTCGTCCATTGCATTTGAGAACTGCCTCATAACAGCCGACCCTTCCTTAGCTGCAGCCGGCAAGAAAGCCGGACTGGAAATCTTAGAAATCACCCCGGGGCATATTGAGCTTCCCGGCTATGATTATGGTTTCATCGGCGGCGCTTCCGGCATCATTGACGATTCCGTTGCCTTTTTCGGCGATTTAAGTTTTCATCCCGATGGCGACAAAATTCGACAATTTATAAAAAACCACGGCTTTAGCGTACAGGAAATACCCGGGCGCATGCTTTGCGATATTGGCACGATTCTCTGCATAGAGTTGTAAAAAAAGCGTATAATACATCGTGTATATTGCTTTAAAGGATGTGAACCTATTTGTATGACAGAATCACACTGGGCGTCGGCGGTGATGTGAATTTGATTTCCTCTCGCCTTTACAACCACCCGGAATGTGTGTTTCCCATTACGATTTCAAAGGACGAAACCAAAGATTCTGTAACCTACATCTATTTTGATCCGTCAGATGATTTGTTTATTTTGGATCAATACGTGGGTGTGGTAGCAGAATATATCATTGACCGCTATGAAAACCGACTCCTCAGGCGCATCTTGGAAGAAAAGCATGCACAGTTATCTCCTGTTGCCAAGCGTGAGATTCTAAAAGACAAAGAGTATTTCAGCGATGACCCCGAAATCGGATACGGCGCCAGAAAACAAGCCGTTCTGCTGAGCGTTTATGACTATTTAAAAGAAGACGCTACCATGCTGATTGACGGTTTCGTTGCCTTCCGTCTGAAAGAATATGAACAACTCCTGCAAAACCTGGCAAATCGCCTGGTGGAGCATTACATTGCCAAAAAAGAATATCACGAATTTGTGGATTTACTCAAGTATTTTGTCAACATGCAACAGCCTCGTCCTCATCTTGCCCATGTCATCGTGCAGGACGGCGGTGGCTATATTCTTCTTGATGAGCAAGGCGAAGATATTACGGCTCACTGTTTTTCCGATTTCATTGACGGAGAATGCCTTTTAACAGAAGAAGCTTACGATGATTTGCTCATCAGCGTTTTGATTACCTTAGCGCCGGAAGAACTGATGGTACACAACGAAAATGCCATTACAAACCGAGAGCTGTTTTCCACCATTTCTCAAGTTTTTGACGGAAAAATCACGTATTGTAATGCCTGCTCTTTGTGCAAAAAAGAAGATGTGCCCAAAGACTGCTGACCCACATAGACATAGCACTCGCCCTGCATGGATTTTGTCTGCCGGATAGCTTTTCGGAACGACTTTTCTCGCGGGGCGGGTTTTTTTCTTCCTTTTAATAGAAAAAACCTTGAAAATTCGGTAAAAACTATTGATTTAAGTGCTTAATTATGATAAAATGATGTTTCAAGTATATACTTTTTGAGAGGAAGATTGTTTTGCAAAAGCTGGGACTGAACGAAATCAGGGAAAAATACTTATCTTTTTTTGAGGAAAAGGGGCATTACAGAATGCCGAGCTTTTCGCTGGTGCCTGAAAATGACCCCAGCCTGCTGCTCATAAACGCCGGCATGGCTCCCCTTAAACCCTTTTTCACCGGACGGCAAACGCCGCCGAAAAACCGGGTGACCACCTGCCAGAAATGTATCCGCACACCGGACATTGAGCGTGTAGGTAAAACCGCCCGTCACGGCACGTTCTTTGAAATGCTGGGTAATTTTTCTTTTGGCGATTATTTCAAGCACGAGGCAACTGCCTGGGCTTGGGAATTTGTGACCAAGGTCATGGAAATTCCCGTTGACAAACTTTGGGTAACCATTTATGAAGATGACGACGAAGCCTTTGACATCTGGACAAAGGAAGTAGGCGTTGCGCCCGACCGCGTGGTTCGCATGGGCAAGGAAGATAACTTCTGGGAAATCGGTACCGGTCCTTGTGGCCCCTGCTCCGAAATTTATTTTGACCGCGGCGAAGAAAACGGTTGTGGCTCTCCCGACTGTAAGGTTGGCTGTGAATGTGACCGGTTCGTTGAATTCTGGAACTTGGTATTTACGCAGTTCGACCGTCAGGAAGACGGAACCTATCTGCCCCTGGCACACCCAAACATTGATACGGGCATGGGTCTTGAGCGTATTGCCTGCATCATGCAGGGCGTTCCCTCTTTGTTTGATGTTGATACCATTTACCGCATTTCTGAAAAGATTTGCGAAATGGCAAATGTTGAATATAAAAAAGACGAAAAAACTGATGTTTCCATCCGCGTCATTACAGACCACATCAGAAGCACTGTGTTCTTAGTGTCTGATGGCGTTCGTCCCTCCAATGAGGGTAGAGGTTATGTGCTGCGCCGTCTGTTGCGCCGCGCTGCACGCCACGGCAAACTCCTCGGTATTAACAAAGCCTTTTTGGCAGATCTTGCCGATACAGTGATTAACGAATCCTGCGGTGCATACCCTGCGCTGGCAGAAAACCGTGACCGGATTAAAAATGTGATTCAACTGGAAGAAGAACGCTTCATGCAAACCATTGATGCCGGCTTTGCTATGCTTAGCACTTTCATGGAAAACTGTGCCGCCGACGAAAAAACTTTCTCCGGCGAGCAGGCATTTAAACTGTATGATACCTATGGCTTCCCCATTGATTTGACCCGCGAAATTTTGGCTGAAAAAGGCATGACCATTGACGAAGAAGGCTTTGCTGCCGAAATGGACAAACAGCGTGCACGTGCCAGAGCTGCCAGAGCCAAAATCGGTGATGTGGGCTGGGATGATAAAATTGCTGACCTTTTGGCAACGATGCCGCAAACAAACTTTGTTGGCTATGATAACACAAAGGTCGAAGCCAAGGTTCTTGCGCTGATTGCTGACCAAGACAAGGTAGACGCTTTAAGCGACGCTGAGGGCATTGCCGTTTTGGACACAACACCGTTCTACGGTGAGGGCGGCGGTCAGGTAGGCGACAAAGGTACTCTGTCAAACGACCTGTGCAAGGTACAGGTATTAGATACAAAGAAAACCGCAGACGGTAAGTTCTATCACATCATTAAGGTGGTAGAAGGTGAAATCAAAGAAGGCGATGTGGTTTGTGCAGAAATCGACAATGAGTATCGTGCTGCTGTATCCCGCAACCACAGCGTAACCCACCTGCTTCACAAAGCCTTGCAGAATCGTTTCGGCGATGAAGTTGGTCAGGCAGGCTCTTTGGTTGAAAACGGTCGTATGCGTTTCGACTTTACCTTAACGCAGCCTATATCTGCTGAAGATTTGCGGGTTGTGGAACAGGAAGTAAACAGCTACATCCTCAAAGCAATGTCTGTCAACTGGGAAAACATGCCCATCGATCAGGCAAAAGCTTTGGGTGCAACCGCCATGTTTGGCGATAAATACGGCGACGTTGTCCGCGTGGTAACCATGGGCGATTATTCTATGGAACTCTGTGGCGGATGTCATGTGAAAAACACAGCTGAAATCGGTTTATTTAAGATTCTGTCTGAAGGCGGCGTTGCAGCCGGCATTCGCAGAATTGAAGGTACCACGGGCTTTGGCGTTATGCAGGAGCTATATTCCTTAGAGGCTGAACTTTCCGGCGCTGCTTCTGTGATGAAATGTGCACCACGCGATGTGGCACAAAAAGCGCAGAACCTGCAAAGTGAATTAAAAGCAGCCGGCGCACAGATTGAATCCTTAACCGCCAAAATGGCGAAAAACGCTGCCGGAGATTTATTAGACAGCGCTGTAACAATCGGTGATGTAACCGTTGTAAGCGGTAAATTGGAAAATACCGGCGTTGATGGTTTACGCGCTTTGGGTGACTCCGTGAAGGAAAAACTGCCCTGCTCCTTTGTGGCTTTGGCCGATGTTGCAGACGGCAAAGTAACCTTCATCACCATGGCAACAAAAGACGCCGTGGCAAAAGGCATTCACGCAGGCAACATCATTCGCGAAATGGCGAAGATTGCCGGCGGTGGCGGTGGCGGTCGTCCCGACTCTGCCCAGGCAGGCGGCAAAGACGCCTCCAAAGCTGATGCAGCACTCGAAAAAGCATTAGAGCTGGCAAAAGAAGCTCTTGCATAAAACACATCAATATCATTGCGTTTGTGGGGGTGAGACCAAACATATGAACATACCTAATATTTTAACATTTATCCGCCTTATCTTGGTGCCTGTCTATGTCATCGTGTTTAATCATGAAGAAGGCGTGAAGCAATTTGCGACTTTGATTTTTATTGTTGCCAGTTTTACAGACGTGTTAGACGGTTACCTGGCTCGCCGGCTAAACATGAGCACGCGTTTTGGACAGTTGATGGATCCACTCGCTGATAAATGCATGCAACTCGCCGTTATCATTACCTTATTTGCAAGCCGGGTGATTCCGCTTTGGTTCTTGATTTTACTATTCATTAAAGAGGTGGCGATGATTTTCGGCAGTACCTTTCTTTACACAAAGAAAACCTATGTAAAGTCAAATTTAGCCGGTAAGGTGAACACGGTGGTTCTGTTTTTGGTTATGACACTCCTGCTGCTGCTTCCCTCAATGGATCTGCTGTGGAAAAATATTTTGTTAATCATAGCAGCATGCTTGGCACTTTGGGCCGGTATTACATACTGGTATTTATACATTGTGCAAAACCATTGCACAAAAAAGCCTGCTTCTTTGGCTGAGAAAGGAGAATCTTTATGATTCCATTGGGATGGATTTTAATTGTCGTTGGTGCTCTGATTAACTTCTTGGCAAAGCCGGTGCTTCAAAAGGCATGCCAAAGCGATCCGGAGCAAAAAATATTATATGTTGTTAAAGTAATCGGCTTGTGCCTGGTAATCCTTGGTGCAGTCATGATTTTTATGGCAGGGGGTAAAGTTTAATGTCCGAACAGTTAGATAAAATATACAATCCCGGTGAGGTGGAAGACAGACTCTATAACCAGTGGGTAGAAAAAGGCTATTTCACGCCTTCTGTCGACCCAGAAAAAGAGCCTTTTACCATTGTGATTCCGCCACCGAACGTAACCGGTCAGCTTCACATGGGACACGCCATGGACGAAACGCTGCAGGATATTTTAATCCGTTATAAGCGTATGGCAGGCTATGCGGCACTGTGGGTGCCCGGAACTGACCATGCCGGTATTGCAACACAGATTAAAGTTGAAGAACAGCTGCGTAAAGAAGAAGGACTCACGCGTTATGACTTAGGTCGCGAAGCCTTTACACAGCGTGTTTGGGACTGGAAGCATCAATACGGCACGCGCATCATCAATCAGTTGAAAAAGCTGGGTAGCTCTTGCGACTGGACAAGAGAGCGCTTCACGATGGATGAGAATTTATCCAAAGCCGTAAAAGAAGTGTTTGTTACCTTATATGAAAAGGGCTTGATTTATCAGGGCGAGCGTATTATTAACTGGTGCCCGCGTTGTATCACCGCATTGTCTGATGCTGAGGTTGAATATGCTGAGCAAAATGGTTGCTTCTGGCATATCCGTTACCCGGTTAAGGATAGCGACGAATCCTTTGTCATCGCCACAACCCGTCCCGAAACCCTGCTGGGTGATACGGCTGTTGCTGTGCATCCCGATGATGAGCGTTATGCACATTTAGTAGGCAAAATGTTGATTCTGCCTCTTGTAAACCGCGAAATTCCCATCGTGGCAGATGAATATGTTGATAAAGAGTTTGGTACCGGCGCTGTTAAGATTACACCGGCACACGACCCCAACGACTTTGAGGTTGGTGCACGTCACAATCTGCCTATTATCAAGGTGTTAGATGACAATGCCTGCATCAATGAAAACGGCGGCAAATATAAAGGCTTAGATCGCTACGAGGCCCGTCGCGTGATTATTAAAGACTTGGAAGAACAGGGCTATTTGGTGAAAACCGAAGACCACGTTCATAATGTTGGCCAGTGCTACCGTTGCGGTACCACTGTTGAACCCATCACCTCCCGTCAGTGGTTTGTTAAAATGGGTCCTTTGGCTGAAAAAGCTTTGGAGGTTGTGAAAGACGGCACCATATCTTTTGTGCCCGACCGCTTCTCTAAGACATATACCAACTGGATGGAAAACGTGCATGACTGGTGCATTTCCCGACAGCTGTGGTGGGGACATCGTATTCCTGCTTATTACTGTGACGCTTGCGGCGAGACTGTTGTCAGCCGTGAGGATGTAACCGTTTGTCCTAAGTGCGGTGCAAAAATGCGCCAGGATGAAGACGTGTTAGATACCTGGTTTAGCTCTGCTCTGTGGCCTTTCTCTACCTTGGGTTGGCCCGATAAAACCGCAGACCTTGACTATTTCTATCCCACCAGCGTGTTAGTAACCGGCTATGACATCATTTTCTTCTGGGTTGCCCGTATGATTTTCTCCGCTATGGTGCACATGGGCAAAGAGCCCTTTAAGCACGTTTTGATTCACGGCCTCGTTCGTGACTCTCAGGGCAGAAAGATGTCAAAATCCTTAGGTAACGGCGTTGACCCCTTAGAGGTTATTGCCAAATATGGTGCTGACGCTCTGCGCTTCACCTTAGCAACCGGTAACTCACCGGGTAACGACATGCGTTATTCCGATGAACGTGTGGAAGCAAGCCGTAACTTTGCCAATAAAATTTGGAACGCATCCCGCTTTGTGCTCATGAACCTCACTGTTTCAGACAGAAAGGTGCCCGATGCTTCTGAACTGACCTTGGAGGATAAGTGGATTCTGCATCAATACAATCAGGTGGTGCAGGCTGTCAGCGATAACTTAGACCGTTTTGAGCTGGGTATTGCCGTCAGCAAACTCTATGACTTTATTTGGGATGAATTCTGCGACTGGTATATTGAGCTGATTAAACCCCGTCTCTATGACGAGGATTGCCCCTCTAATAAGGCTGCACAGTATGTTCTTTCCTATGTGCTGTCCGGCGCGTTAGAGTTGCTTCATCCCTTCATGCCCTTCATCACAGAAGAAATCTGGCAAAAGCTGCCCCACGAAGGCGAAAGCATTGTCATTGCCAGCTGGCCGAAGTTCGACCAGAAGCTGCACTTCCCCGAAGAAGCGGCAAATATGGAGCTTGTTAAAAACGCGCTGAAGGCCATTCGTAACCAGCGCAGCGAAATGAACATTCCGCCCTCAAAGAAGGCAAAGGTATATATCAAAACCGAAAAGCCCGAAGTGTTCTCTCAGGGAACCCTCTTCTTTGAAAAGCTTGCCAGTGCTTCTGAGGCCATTGTAGAAGGCGCTGACTTTGTTCCTCCTGCTAATGCCGTATCCTGCGTTGTTGAGGGTGCACAGCTGTTCATGCCCTTAGATGATTTGGTGGATAAAGAAAAAGAAATTGCACGTCTTGAAAAAGAAAAAGAGCGTCTCTTATCTGAAATCAAGCGCGTTGAGGGTAAGCTGAATAACCCCGGCTTCACACAAAAAGCACCTGCACAGGTGGTGGAAGAAGAACGCAAAAAAGAAGCAAAATATCGTGAAATGCTGGATAAGGTGTTAGAAAGCATGAAGCTTTACAATTAGAAAGGAAATCACTATGAGCGATTTTGAAAACAACTTCCAGAATGAAGACGAGGTTTCCATCGTCACCATGTTAGACGAAGAAGGAAACGAGCATCAGTTTGAACACATTGATTCATTCCCCTTTAACGGAGAAACCTATGTTGTTTTAATTCCCACAGAAGAAGAAGTGGCCGCCGGCGAGCCCGATGCTGTTTTATTGTTTACCCTGCAGACTGACAGCGAAGGTAATGAAGCCTTAACCTTAGTTGAGGATGAAGCTGAGCTGGACATGGCTTTTGAGGAATTTAAAAACAGAATGGGAGATGTATTCGACTTTGAAGACTAACATCTCGCTTCCCAAGGTTTCAACCGCAGAAGAAATCATCAACGCAATCACCCACGGTTTGGGCGCTCTGTTAGGCGTGGCAGGCACTGTGGTTGCCATTGTTTGGGCGGCATTGTTTGGAAATACGTACGGTGTTGTTGCTGCCTCCATTTATGGTGCCACTCTCATTGTGCTCTACACCATGTCAACGCTCTATCATGCCCTGACCCACAAAGGAGCCAAAAAGGTGTTCCGCGTTTTTGACCATTGCTCCATTTTCCTGCTAATTGCCGGAACCTATACGCCGTATACCCTGGTAACTCTAAACGGTGCCTTGGGGTGGACTCTTTTCGGCATCATTTGGGGCTTTACAGCACTGGGAATTGTATTAAATGCCATTAGCATTGAAAAGTTTAAAAAATTCTCTGCCATTTGCTATATTGCCATGGGATGGTTGATTATCATTGCCATCAAGCCCATGTGGGAGGTTCTGGGAAACTCGGCTATGCTCCTTTTGCTCTTAGGCGGCATTGCCTACACGGTGGGTTTCGTGTTCTATGCACTAAAAAACATCCGTTTTATGCACGGCATTTGGCATCTGTTTGTGCTTACCGGCAGCATTCTGCATTATTTTTCAATTCTGCTTTATGCCCTGCCGGTGTAAAACCAACAGACAAAATAACCTAAAAAAGACTGCACCATTTGTTTTAAATGGTGCAGTCTTTTTAATTGTTAATTATATTATACCAATCCAAAAAACATCATTTCCGTAAGGGCAATCACGATTTCCAGCAAGAGCTGAAACCCTACATAGAACATCAAATATTTGATTATAACCGAATCTCTAACATCAAGATGCCGCATACCGCGGTGAAGACCAATATTAAAAGCTACAAGACGAACCAAAACGGCAATGGGTCTTGCATAGTCCTGCAAAACAAAGCTGAAAATGACCACCGCTACAAAGGATGCTATATCACGAATCATAACAGCAGGAAGCAGGGACTGCTCAAATTCGATGTTATCCATATAAAATCTTCTGAAAACCATATAAGTACCGCCGTAAACATAAATCCAATAAAGCCCACACACCACAAGGGCTGAAAAGAAGGCTAGCGTTATATAGGCACCCGGTTGAAAGGATTGCCGCTCCCCAAGCAAACGAAAAAACGAACCCACAATAGCCAAAATAACCGCTACAAAATAATAAACCTTTCTTAATTTCTGAATTCTTTTAACACTTCTTCTCAACCGAAATCACTCCAAAAAAAATAAGACCACAAAATGCGCCTAAAAAATAACCAACAAAAATTATAGCATATTTTGACCCTTCTGTCAAATGGATTTGTGAATTGTAATACAGTTTTAAAACTTCCTTTTTATGTAAGAAAAAAAGGGCTGGAGCAAACCATTTGCTACAACCCTTTTTTCTTTAAAAGCATTATTTCGGCAAATGCCGCAGCACTCTGCCTGCCCGTTTCATTGTTAAAGTACCTTTCTCAATCACAGGAACACCGTTAACCAAAACATAGTCCATACCTTCACAATAAGCACAAGGATTTGCAAAGGTTGCATTGATTTTCAGCGCGTTTATGTCAAACACATTAATGTCAGCAAAATTACCCACTCTGAGCTCACCGCGGTTTTCCATGCGGAAATGATGTGCCGTCAGGCCGGTTGCCTTGGCAACAGCCTGCTCAATAGAGATGGCACCTACGTCACGAACATAATGAGAGAAGAAATAGGTCATGGACATATAGTCCTGCATATTACCCACAACCTCTGCGACCGGACCATGATCCGGTGCCACACGGGCGTCTGTCTGCCACAGATAAATGGGGTCACGCACAACACTGTCTATCATGGTTTGCTCATGGAACACAATGCCCTGCATGTAAACAACACGGACATCTTCAATGGTAGGCGCTGCAGCTAAAATATCTAAAAAGCAATCAGCAGGATCCTTGCCCCACTTCTCCACAAGCTCCTGGAAGGGCGTTACCGTAACTTCAGGCCAATAAGGGGCCTGAATACCCAGCAGACGGTCCCACTGTCCCGCAGCCAAAAACCGCCAATAGCGGTTCATGTCTTTTTTCACCCTGTCTCTGCCTGCCGGATCAGCCAAAATTTCCTTTGCCTTATCCCAACCCTCATCAAAAAGCCAACCGGGCAGCATAGCCTGTGCACCACCGGTTGCAAAGCAGGTAGGTAGCATATCGGCATATACGTTTAGGTGCTCAATCTCTCTGGCATCTTTGAGCATTTGCATGCCCTTTTGCAGATAGTCATTGGGGATGCCGTTATCATATTTCACGTTCAGGTGAGAAACCGTACCACGCATGCCGGTTTTGCGTATAACATTTAAAAACTCATTAATAGACTCTAAAATATAGGTTCCTTCATCCCGCATATGTGTGGAATAGTTGGCGTCATACTCAGCCGCAACAGCCGCCAAACGCTCCACTTCCTCGGGTCGGCTCATCACACCTGGCTCAAACTCAAGACCCGTAGAAAAGCCCAAAAAGCCCGCTTCCATGGCCTCGCGCAGAAAACTCTCCATCACAGCATACTGTTCTTCCGTGACTTCTTCACCAAGGGCTCCTGCAATGACGCGTAAGTCATTGTGACCACAGAGCCACGCCGTATTGATAGAAGCACCCATGGTGTCTGCCTTATCCAAAACCGCCGCCATAGCCCCTTGAGGAATCTCCGTTTGCTCTGTCATGTCATAAACGCAGGATACACTATCGCCCGCCTTATCAAAGGGGATATTTTTAAGAAGATTTCGCATGGAAAAGCCACAGTTGCCATTCACAACCGTGGTAACACCCTGCGTGACATAACTCTCACATTCCGGGTCTGCCCACATGGTAAAATCGGCATGAGAGTGACTATCAATAAATCCCGGTGTCACATACTTATGCCTTGCATCAATCTCACAAGGCGCTGTCACACCCCGCAAATCGCCAATATAATCAATTTTATCGCCCACAATGGCAATGTCGGCATAAAAGGCCGGTTTGCCTGTTCCATCCACAATCGTTCCGCCACGGATAATCATATCCGGCTTTCCGTGATAAAAGCTCATGTTATACCGCTCCTATTCTGTTCATTTCGTTAAGCTAATTTATTTCATTATATATTTTAAAAACAGCAGTGTCAATCCCTTTCTCATTAAAAAAACTTCTAATAAACTTAACCAGATATAAAACCCCGTAGGCTTTTGTATTATAGTCTGCTTTTCAGCATAGCAATTTCTCTTCCGTGTCCCTCATCATCCTGTGGGGTTTCTAAATAAAAGGGCAATTCCGAGAGTACAGGATGCTTCATAATTCGCAGCAGTGCCTCTATGCCGATATGCCCCTCGCCCAAACAGGCATGGCGATCCTTGTGGCTACCTAAGGGATGCATGCTGTCATTTAAGTGCACTGCCTTGAGCCGATTAAGACCGATAGAACGGTCAAATTCCTCTAACACACCATCTAAATCATTCACAATATCATAGCCCGCACAAAATACATGACAAGTATCAAGACAAACCCCCAGCTGCTCACTTTTTTGAACACCGTCTATCATGGCTCTAAGTTCTTCAAAGCTGCTGCCGATTTCACTGCCCTTGCCTGACATGGTTTCAAGCAGAACCAAGGTGGAAGACTGCTCAGGCAGCACTTCGTTTAAAAGAGCTGACATCTGATGAATGCCTGCTTCGACGCCCACCCCCGTATGGCTGCCGGGGTGTAGGTTATAAAAACAGCCGGGAATCTTTTCAAGCCGCATTAGGTCATCCCGCATAACCAGCTGCGCAAACTCGCTGATTCTCGGCTCTTTGGAGGCAGGATTTAAGGTATAGGGCGCGTGAGCCATAACCGGCAAAAAATTATACTGCTCTAAAAGTTGCAAAAAGGACTGCAAGTCCTTTTCATCAATCTCTTTTGCCTTACCGCCACGGGGATTACGAGTGAAAAACTGAAAGGTATCCGCACCGATTTTCAGTGCGGTTTGTCCCATCTTCGTGTAACCTCCGGCAGAGGACAGGTGACAACCAAGCTTCATATGCATTTCTCCTTAAAAAAGGGCTGTAGCAAAACAAGCTTGTTTTACTACAGCCCCTACTCTTCTATGTAACAATTAGTCGTCAATGGAATTATCGGTTGCTGCTACATAAATGGCTTCAATCGCCTCGGAGGGCTTTTTATCACACAAGGTAACAACCACACAGGCAATGGCACCTAAAACAAAGCCGGGAACGATTTCATAAACGCCCGTGCCGCTGAGCCACACAAGCCAAGCAAGGTCTACAACAGCACCAACAATAATGCCAGAAATTGCACCCTTATAGGTAAACCGTTTCCAGAACAGAGACAGAATCACAACAGGGCCAAAGGCTGCACCGAAAAGACCCCATGCGTTACCAACCATGTCCATAATGGCCTGTGCACCGCTACCCTTGCTGCTTGCAATGAAATAAGCAACAATGGCAACAATGACAACCACAATACGGCCTACCCACAAAAGCTCTTTCTGTGAAGCATTTTTCTTAATGAAGGGTTTGTAAATGTCGCTGGTGAAAGAAGACGAAGCAACCAGCAGCTGAGAATCAGCCGTTGACATGGAAGCCGCAATGATAGCTGCCAAGAGGAGACCTGCAATAAATGCAGGGAAAATCATACGGGACAGCTGAATGAAGATGGTTTCCTGCAAGCCGTTTTCCAGCATATACTGTGCAAAATTCATGTCAGTACCTGCAAAGTTTGCAGCAATCATTCTGCCAAGATATGCAATCAAAATTGCTGCACCTAAGGAAAGAACCACCCAAATAATTGCAACCGTTGCAGATTTTTTCACCATGCTGGGCTTTTCGATTGCCATGAAGCGAACCAAAATGTGAGGCATGCCAAAATAGCCAAGACCCCAGCCCAAGCCGGATACGATATCCTGCCAGCTGGCATTGAAGAAGTTAGCAACAAAGGCATATTCTTTACCTGTTGCGGGATTGGTAATGACGTTTTGCAGCAGTGCAGGGTCTGTTCCTTTAAATGCTACAATGGCAATGGGCACAGCGAGTAGTGCCGCCAGCATTAAAAGACCCTGGAAAAAGTCTGTCCAGCAAACTGCCTTATAGCCACCTAAGAAGGTGTAAATCAGCAAAATGGCAACAAAGATAATCATTTCAATTTCAATTGACAATGACGGAATCAGTTGATGGAACACCGTTGCGCCGGCCGAAAAAGCAGAGGCAACATACAGCGTGAAGCTAACCAGGAAAACCACGGCACAAACAATTTTTAATGCGGGGTTCGCCGTTGCAAAACGGTTAGACAGATATTGTGGCAGGGTGATCGCATCGCCGGAAGCCTTAGAAAACTTACGCAACCGCTTAGCAACAAAAATCCAGTTCAGCGCCGTACCAATGGCAAGACCAATACCAATCCAGGCCTGACCAAAACCAAAAGCAAAAATGCTGCCCGGCAGACCCATTAAAAGCCAGGCGCTCATGTCAGAAGCCTGAGCACTCATAGCCGTTACCCACGGACCCATCTGGCGGCCACCTAAGAAATAATCCTTTTCACCGTTCTGACTGCTGCGAGACCGTACAAAAAATACGATGCCAATAGAAAGCATTGCAACGAAATAAAGGACGAATGCAAATAATTCCCAATTCATGTTCTCAAAACCTTTCATTTAATAATTAGAAATATTTTACCATACTTTTACCTAAAAAGCAAGACAGAATATAACATACATGCCATTTTGCGACAATTATTTCAGCACCACATTGCCCTCTCCCAGCATTTCTTTCAGAGTTTGCAGCAAGTTTTCCTCCGGTGCAATCCACAGATTTTTCGGCGCAATGGCCGTGGATTTGGTTTCTTCAATGTGAATGCAAACCGGAACGCTTCCTCTGTGAGCAGCTAAGATGGGCTTAACGCGCTCTAACAAATAATCCTTGCCTAAGCAAAATTTAATGTAGAGCTTACGGTTTTCCTGGGGTGCTGCTTTTTGCTTAACGGCTTCGGATAGCAACTGCGCCTCATTTAAAACCAGCTTGGCATCTTCTTCCTCACGCATGCTGAGACGTCCCGAAACAAACACCACAGCATCCTCTGCCAGAAAGGGCCGCAAGGCCTCATATATTTTAGGAAATACAATGCACTCAATCGTGCCGGTTAAATCCTCCAGCATAATAAAGGCCATGCGCTGATTATTTTTCGTAATTTTTTCGCGAACACCTGATACAACACCGCAAAGAGACAGATTCATGCCGTCACGCGGGGCACCTTCTCCCCCCTCGGTATCCATAAGCTCTGCAACCGCAAAATCCGAAAGAGATGTTGCTTCGGCAGCATAGTCATCTAAGGGATGGCCGGAAAGATAAAAGCCCACACTTTCTTTTTCTAATGCCAGGAGCTTTTTCATGGGAAATTCTTCACGCTCGGGCATCACGCAGCTTGCCGTCTTCTCCGGCGTCTCCAATGCTTCACCAAACAGTGAAATTTGCCCTTCCACATTGCGTTTTTTGTCCTCTGCCGCAGCCGAGAGCAGCCCTTCGAATGCCATAAGCAGTGAAGAACGTTTTTCTCCCAATGCATCAAAAGCACCTGCTTTAATCAAATATTCATGAACACGCTTGGTCACGTTCAAATAGGCTGTTCGCTTCACAAAATCCTCATAGCAGGTGAACAAGCCGTTTTTCTCACGCTCAGCGGCGATAGCATCAATCACGCCTGCGCCCACATTTTTAATCACCGCAAGACCAAAACGAATATTCCCCTCCGACACCGTAAAACCACTGCAGCTCTTATTAATATCCGGTGGCAGAATGGCAATACCCATGCGCTTACACTCCACGCTGTAGCGCGCCACTTTTTCTGGTGAATCAAGCACAGAGGAAAGTAATGCCGCCATATACTGTGCCGGATAAAAATGTTTCAGATAGGCCGTTTGATAGGTAATCACTGAATAGGCTGCCGCGTGAGACTTGTTAAAGGCATATTGTGCAAAATCCATCATTTCATCAAAAATACCGTCTGCCACCTTTTCGGGCACACCGCGGCGCACAGCACCGTCGATGATGACATTGCCTACTTCATCGGTTTTGCCGTGAATGAAGTTCTTGCGCTCTTCTGCCATCACATCAGCCTTTTTCTTGCTCATAGCACGGCGCACAAGGTCAGCTCGTCCCAACGAATAGCCGGCCATTTCCCGCACAATCTGCATAACCTGCTCCTGATAGACCATGCAGCCATAGGTCACGTCTAAAATCTTTTCTAAAATCGGGTGCTGATACACCACATTATTTGGGTGGTTTTTATTCTCCACATAGCGGGGAATCTGGTCCATAGGCCCCGGACGATAGAGAGAAATGCCGGCAATGACATCCTCTAAGCTCTGCGGCTTGAGTTCTTTCATGAACTGCTTCATGCCGGAGGATTCAAGCTGGAACACGCCCTCCGTTTCGCCACGGGACAGCATGGCATATACCCCCGGTTCATCCATGGGAATTTGCTCCATGTCAGGCTTATTCATGCCTGAGCTTTCAATTAATGACAAAGCTTCATCAATAATCGACAAATTTCGCAGCCCTAAAAAGTCCATCTTCAAAAATCCCAGCTCTTCAATGTTGCCCATGGGGAACTGGGTGGTAATCACTTCATCATTTCTCTGAACGGGAATGTGGTCTGTCATCACATCGCGGGCAATGACCACACCGGCGGCATGCGTACCGGCGTTGCGAATCAGCCCCTCTAAGGCCATTGCTTCATCCACCAGCTCATGAATCTGCGCATCATCTTCATAAATCTTTTTTAAATCAGGGTTCATCCCCAAGGCACTTTTAATGGTGATGCCCAATTCATTGGGAATCATTTTTGCCACCAGGTCGGTCTCGGCATATCCAATGTCTAACACACGGCCCACATCACGAATGGCGGCGCGGGCTTTCATGGCGTTAAAAGTAATAATCTGTGCCACTTTGTCTCTGCCATATTTCTCCACCACATAGTCAATCACCCGCTGACGTCCTTCATTGCAGATATCAACGTCAATATCCGGCATGCTGATGCGCTCGGGGTTTAAAAAGCGCTCAAACAGCAAATTATACCACAAAGGGTCAATGTTAGTGATGCCGAGGCAATATGCCACCACGCTGCCTGCGGCACTGCCTCTACCGGGACCTACGGGAATGCCGTGGTCTTTTGCATATTTAATAAAATCCCAAACAATCAAAAAATAATCCACATAGCCCATGCCACGGATGACGCCCAACTCATAGTCCAAGCGACTTTTGGCTTCGGGATTCTCACCATACCGCTTGATTCGTCCCTCTTCGCATAAAGCCGTCAAATAGGCAAGGGAGTCACCATCATTAGGTACAGCATATTTTGGAAGCAGCAGCTTGCCAAAGGTGAAATCCACCTGACAACGCTGTGCAATTTTCTCCGTATTTTCAAGGCACGCCGGCAGGTTACCGAAAAGGGCTGCCATTTCTGTCTCACTCTTCAAATAAAACTCATCGGTTTCAAACCGCATGCGGTCAGCCTCTGCCACCTTACGGTTGGTTTGAATGCACATTAAAACATCCTGATGCTTTGCATCTTCTCTGGCAATATAGTGCACGTCGTTTGTCGCTACTAAAGACAAACCATATTCTTCTGCAAGCTCTATCAGCTTGCGATTCACCTTTTTCTGTTCGGGAATGCCATGGTCCTGCAGCTCTAAATAAAAATGCTCCCGGTCAAACAGCTCTAAGTATGCCTCAATCTGTTTTCTGGCACCACTATCATCACCATTTAAAATGGCATTGGGAATATCCCCTGCCAAACAGGCAGACAGCGCAATGAGGCCCTCTGTGTGACCCTTTAGCAGTGCCTTATCCACACGAGGCTTATAATAAAATCCATCCGTGAAACCGGCAGAAACAATTTTAACTAAATTTTGATATCCCGTCATGTTTTCAGCAAGTAGCACCAAATGGCCGGTTCGGTTGCCGTTTTCGTGGGTTCTGTCATGCATGCTGATCCCTGCCGTGTAAACCTCACACCCAATCACAGGGTGAATGCCGGCTGCTTTGGCTTTTTTATAAAACTCCACAATGCCATACATGGCACCGTGGTCTGTGATGGCAATGGAGGTCATGCCCAACTCCTTGGCGCGCTGAAGAAGCGCGTCTAATCGGCAAAGACCGTCTAAAAAGCTATATTCTGTATGTACATGCAAATGTGCAAATCCCATAGCTGTTTCCTCTTTCTTTTTTCTTACTTTTAATTATACATTTTTTTCACACAAAGTCAAGACTGCTTCCCACTGCCGGCATTGGAAAACAGACATCTGATATAAAAATGAATGACTTGATTATTTTTGGGGTAAAATAAGGCAATCTAATATAGAAAAACGTACATAGAAAAAAGGAGGAAGCAGCATGAAAATGACCTTTCGCTGGTATGGCGAAAATGACACTATCTGCCTTGATTATATCCGTCAAATCCCCTGCATTGCCGGGGTTGTAACGGCAATTTACTCCGTGCCTGTTGGTGAGGTTTGGCCGGAGGACGAAATTAACAGACTCAAAAAACAGGTCCGCGATAAAGGTCTTTCCATGGAAGTCATTGAAAGCGTGCCGGTTCATGAGGATATTAAGCTTAAAAGAGGCAACTATAAGTACTATATTGAAAATTATAAAGAAAACATCCGTCGCCTGGCAAAAGCAGGCGTGAAGTGCATTTGCTATAACTTTATGCCTGTTTTTGACTGGACGCGCTCACGCTTAGATCAACCCCTTGCCGATGGTTCGAACGCCCTTGTGTATTATCGGGATGACGTGGGCAGGATGGACCCCACAAAAATGACGCTTCCCGGTTGGGATGCCTCTTACAGTCCCCACGAAATCAGCGAATTGATTGAGGCGTATCAGGCTCTTGGTGAAGAAGGGTTATGGGAGAATTTGGCCTATTTTATCGGAGAAATTTTACCCGTGGCGGTCGAATGTGATGTGAACATGGCCATTCACCCCGATGACCCACCCTGGCCGATTTTTGGCATTCCCAGAATTATTACCACCGAAGAAAACATAGACCGCTTTTTAAACTTATACGACGATATACACCATGGCCTAACTCTCTGCAGCGGCTCTTTAGGCTGCGCCAAATTCAACAATTATGCCGCTATGGTACGGAAATATGGCACAAAGGGCAGA
>JAZOBC010000039.1:0-4281 GCA_045595795.1 Clostridia bacterium
CGATTCTCCCCCTTTACCCCCTTAAAACGACACAGGGGCGTTGCCCCTGGACCCCATTTACATAGAAGAACTATTTTTACATAACCCATTTATGGGTAGTCAGTAGCAGTTGCATGGCTGGCAGGCCAATACAAAAGCACACTTGTGTGCAGCCAGTAGTATTAGGGCTATCCCCGAAAATGACCCCCCCCCGTTATACGGGGGGATATTTATTTACGCAAAAACCCTCTTAGGGTTCAAGTCCCTCCCGAAAACAAAAAAACAGAGCCACCCTAACGGATAACTCTGTTTTTGGTGCGAGTGACGGGACTTGAACCCGTACGTCATGGACACACGCCCCTCAAACGTGCCTGTCTGCCAGTTCCAGCACACTCGCTCAGATAGCCATTATACTACAATTCGTAATTTTTGTCAATAGCTTTTCTGAATTATTTTATCGGCTGAAAGTTTTGTCATACCGAAAAACAGGTCTTTAAGCTTGACCGATTGTTTGCATGGCTTTTTTAACCTGCTCATCCCAAAATTCCCAACTGTGGCCTACCGGTGCTTCTTCATACTGATAAGGAATTGCCAGTTGTTCAAGATGCGCCTTAAAATCCACATTCATTTGGTAACAAAGCCGATCTTCGCTGCCACAGGAGAAAAACAGCTTTGGCAGATTATTCGCCTTATTTTTTTGTGCCAGAGCAAATAGGTCATTTTCGCCGCCGGTTCGTTCTTCCGGCTTGCCGAAGACATGGCTGAGTGCTTCTTGCTGGGAACTGCCGCCAAGATTACAGATTGCTTCCATAGACAGCGCACCGGAAAAGGAAAATGCTGCTGCATATTGCTCAGGTCTGAGCAGTGCCATTTTCATGGCTCCG
This sequence comes from Clostridia bacterium, assembly GCA_045595795.1. Taxonomy (GTDB): domain Bacteria; phylum Bacillota; class Clostridia; order UBA1381; family UBA9506; genus UMGS755. The sequence continues at coordinate 864 of JAZOBC010000039.1, forward strand.
TAGCCGCCCATGGAACAACCGGCGATGTATGTATTCTCACGCTTCGACGAAAGAGAAAATGTAAAACGGATGAATCGTGGCAGCTCCTCGGTGATAAATTGCTGGTATAAAAGACCGCAGTCCATGTCGCAATAAAAGCTGTGCTGCACCGAAGGCAAGACCAGAGCCACGCCGGCTTCTTCGGCATAGCGCTCCACGTTGGTTTTGCGAATCCAGTCCGTGTCAGAGCCGTGGAGTCCGTGGAGTAAATACAGTATTTTAACAGGACGCTTGCTGTAGGCTTCGTCTAAAGTCATGAAGCCTCTGTCGGCGTTTTTAGCCAAAGGCAGATACACTGTGACAGAGGTAGAATTTTGCAGGGTTTGCGCGTAAAAATTACAATGGATAATAGGCATGTTCATTCCTCCTGACCTTATTTTATACCAAGGAAAGAGCGATGTCAAGTCAGGAAAAGTTGTTCCCAAACATTTCATAAATAGCAGTTTTTGATCATATAGTAAAGCATACGGAATAGGGAGGGACAGCCATGCAGGAAGCGTTAGTGCGCTGCCGCGGACAGTGGTGGCATTTTTTTATCAAACCCTTTTACGGCTTGTGCTTTAAAAAAAGTGAGGGCACCCGTTTTTTAAGCTTTGAGGTGCTTTTGCCGGAGGCTTGCGAGGATTTTTGCGCGATTGCGGTGGGTGATACAATCCATATCGTGTGCCAAAATCAGTCCGGTAGCATCTTGCATCTTAATTTGGAGGAGGACACATGGCATAAAACAGTGCTGATGGAGAGCAAATCCAAGGTGGTGCAAAAGAAGTATTTCTCGCTGATTGCCATGGGAAAATATCTCAATCTTTTTTATATTATTCCCCATAAAGAAAGGCATATGCTGGTGCACCAAATTTTGTCAGAGACAGACAAACCACCAACGGTGGTGGATTGCTTAAAGCTGCAGACTCCGCCGTATCTAATTGCAGGGCATACGGGAACTGACATTACCGTGGTGTATGAAAATGAAAATGGTCTTTGCGGCTCCCGGCTATATCGCTGGTCCCAAAAGGCCTTTAGCCGTTTTACGCCCATTAATCCTTCGCTTCCTTGTCGGGTTGTTGCCATTTTGGCAGAGCCGGGGGACAGAATACGCTATGCAGCGTTACAAAGCTTTGATGATGTGAAGAACCTGATTTATTTTGAAAAATCGCCGGAGGGACATTATAGCCCTGCGGTCACCATTTATTTAGATTGTTCTGATGATGCCGCTCCAATTTTTTGCCGTCATGGGGAAAAACTCTATTTGGCATGGCAGGAGCAAGGGGGCATTCTGTCCTCTTATTCCACCAATGACGGAGCAAAATGGACAAAGCCACTTCGCTATATGCAGGGTGCGGGCATGATGCCGGTTTTATATGCTATTTGTGACGACAGAAAGCTAACGAGTGCTTATGGCCATGAAAAGGATCAGGAAATTGCGCTTTATGCCTCAGCACCCCTTGCTTGGGAGGCGAAAAAAACAGAACCCCCCGCATTTCGACCGGCGGGCTATGAAGCAGCAGAATTTGCAAGGCAAATGGGCGTTTTGGTGGCAGAAGAGAAAGAAGGTGGCGACCCTGTTACCACACAGCTGAGAGATGAGCTCTTTAAGGTGAAAGAGCAGGTGTTGTTTTTGCGGCGTGAGCTTTTGCGACTGTCAGAGGTGCTCAAAGTCAAACCAACCGAAAAGTCTGAAGAAAGAGAAAGATCGTCAACTTCATCTAATGGTGGAATTGCTACACAAGAAAATGTGGCGAAAAAGAGACAAAATGACATGGTTTAGTTCCGTGAACACATGGACGATGTGCATTTTTATTGTTATAATAAACCTGTAAAACTGAGTTTACAGGAGGAAATTCCATGTTAAAAATTACCTTCATTGGTGCAGGAAGCACCGTTTTTGCCAAGAATGTTTTGGGCGACACTATGATGACACATGTGCTTCAAAATGCAGAAATTGCACTTTATGACATTGATGCACAGCGTCTAGAAGAATCGAACCAACTGATTTGCCGCCTAAATGAAACCATTAACGAATCAAGAGCCACAGTAAAAACGTATTTGGGCGTGCAAAATCGCCGAGAGGCTCTTCGCGGTGCCGATTTTGTTGTGAACGCCATTCAGGTTGGTGGCTATGAACCCAGTACGGTGATTGATTTTGAAATACCCAAAAAATATGGTCTGTGTCAAACCATTGGGGATACCTTAGGCATTGGCGGCATTTTCCGCGCTTTGCGTACCATTCCCGTGATGCGCGAATTTGCCGAGGACATGGAAGCCGTTTGCCCCAAAGCATGGTTTTTAAATTATACCAATCCCATGGCGATGCTCACAGGCTTTATGCAGCGCTATACAGGCGTAAAGACGATTGGCTTATGCCATAGTGTGCAGGAGGTGGCAAATCATTTATACCATAGCTTGGGCTGGGAAAAGCCTGAAGGCCTTGTTTGCAGAACGGCAGGTATTAACCACATGGGTTGGTTGCTTTCCATTTGCGATAAGGACGGCAACGACTTGTATCCTGCCATTCGTCAAAGAGTTTTGGATATGGAGCCGGCAAGTGACCATGGAGATTTGGTTCGCCTTGAATATATCAAACGCTTAGGCTATTATTGCACCGAAAGCAGTGAGCATAACGCAGAATATAATCCTTTCTTTATCAAGGCAAAATATCCTGAGCTGATTGAAAAATTCAACATTCCGTTAGATGAATATCCGCGCCGTTGCGTATCGCAGATTGAAAACTGGAATCAGCAAAAGGAGTCGCTGTTTAACGGTGGCGAGATTGAACATACACGCTCAAAAGAATATGCATCTCGCATTATGGAAGCCATGGTGACGAATGTGCCTTATGAAATTGGTGCTAACGTAATTAACAATGGTCTTATTACCAATTTGCCGAATGATGCTTGTGTTGAGGTGCCTTGTATGGTGACGGCCAATGGCATTGACCCGGTTTATATCGGCGCGCTGCCTCTGCAACTGGCTGCCATGAACACGACGAACATTAACCCTCAGCTGTTGACCATCTGCGCGGCTGTTACCAAGAAAAAAGAGCATGTGTATCATGCGGCAATGCTTGATCCCTTAACTGCCGCAACGCTTTCCATTGATGATATTGTTGCTATGTGTGATGAGCTCATTGAGGCGCATAACGCCACACCTTTTAAGGTTTTGGTGTGAGGGTAAAATTAGAGTTAAAATTTAAAGAACAAGAATAAAGGCCGCAGCGAAATGCTGCGGCCTTTTAACAAGAGGACTGTGCCAACATGCACAAAAATCAGGCGGCAGAGAGACTTTTTTTCTGCCGTTTTCCTTTTATTTTTCTTTTTAAATCTCTTGTTTTTCATGTTTTAGCGTGATATAATAAGAGCATTGCGTATGAAGAAAGGACGATTTT
>JAZOBC010000040.1:0-19672 GCA_045595795.1 Clostridia bacterium
GTTATATTTACATATTCTGTTGAACCTGATAACAGGAAGTTTTATGAAGAATCAATTTACCTTGTTGAAGCAGAATCTTTTGAAGATGCTTACGAAAAAGCAGAAGAATATACAAGAGGATTTGACTTGGAACATACCAATTCAAAAGGACAAAAAGTTAAAACAGAAAAGATAGATTTTGCTGATTGCTTTCTTACTTTCGATGAGGAAGATGGTGTGCAGGAAATTTATTCATCAACATTAAAAAACAAATCATCATTATCAGAAGAAGCGTTTTATGAAGCAATTACAAATCAATGTGATTCAGAGGAAATGTATGATTTGAGATATGATGAATTTAATTGAATTATAGATTTTACTTGTGTCAAGTCCATACAATCTAAAAGATTAGTTTGCCGATTTTGATATTTACATATACTATTGGGTGCGAGAAAATTCAGTATTCTCGCGGGTTCTAAGGAAAAGTGTTTAAAAAATCCCTTTTAGACAGAAAATGGGGGGTGCCTAATGAAAAGGTTAATTTGTTTTATCTACATGACTGTAATATTGTTATCAATCTCCATAACTGCCTTTGCCGGAAGTGTTCCTGAAGATTTGTTGCACTCAGATAATGCGCAGATATTCTTCGCTGAGGTTATATACTATCACCCTAACAAAGAAAATCCTGACATTGAATTATTACCTGTAAAGGTGGTTAAAGGCGATGTGACAACGGGTGTCAAACATACATACTATAATCCCAATGTCATAGGTGATTTTAAGGTTGAGGACGGGAATGTTTATCTCTTTACCTATATTGACGAACATAATCCGACAGACATTTTTGATGTTACAAGCTATGACACGTCTGTTCTGAAACTGAAAAATGTTGAGGGCGATATGTGGGAACGCTTTGAAAAGTATCTAAACGAGGGCAGATATTTAGAAGCGGAACAAGAAAGGCTTGACAAACAAAATGAGGGTTTACCCATTGAGGGCGAAACTGTTTCTCTTGTGGATTTGATTGGGGTTCCGAAAGAAAAAGCCGAAACGGTTAAGATTCATTATCAACGCGAAGTTTACGATGTTGATGTAGAGACCTTCTATCATGCGATTGACGGTATTGTTTTGACAGATATTGAGGATATACCGTTGGTAGAGACAGATGGAGAAAGAGTAACCCTAACAAATGGAATGTATATTACAATCAATGGTTTTGATGGGTACGCTTTTATAAGTGACGATTGCAAAGTTGACAAGTATGGTATGCACTTTAGCAGACTTCCCATGGGAGCCTATACGATGAATTTTGTTGACAGGGCAAAAATTGCGGCATTGTTTGCAGGTGATGAATACGATTTGCCATTTCATGAAACACCACTTGCAAAAAAAATATTTTACTTGTCTTTGTTTGTTGTTGTTATATTCGCGGTTGCATTTACAATAGGTTTTTTATGTAAAAAGAAAAAAGATTAATTTACACTGACGGATTCAGTTTTTTTGTCCTATGCAGTGGAAAAATGTTATATTTCAGGAGGAAGAATTTGATGGAGACAATTTTTGAAAAGGTGTCTGATATAAATAGTGTTATTAACGGTTGGGTTTGGGGACCTGTGATGTTGGTGTTTTTGGTTGGAACAGGAATATTTCTTACGTTTGGACTTAAATTTTTTCAGGTAGGAAAAATTGGCCTATGGATGAAAAATACCTTTGGAACACTTTTAAAAAAGACAGAGAATACATCAAAAGATTCTAAGTCAATTTCTTCGTTTCAGGCTCTTTGTACGGCTCTGGGCGGTACGGTTGGTGTAGGCAATGTTGTAGGCGTTGCAACCGCTATTGCCGCCGGTGGGCCAGGTGCAATTTTCTGGATGTGGTTTGCAGCTTTTTTTGGCATGATAACAAAGTATGCTGAAATCGTCTTAGGTATATTCTATCGCAAGAGAACAGAAAGCGGTGAATGGTTAGGCGGTGCTATGGTGTATTTAAAAGAGGGCTTCTCCGACAAGAAGGGCTTGAAAACCTTAGGTACTGTATTGGGTGTTCTGTTTGCCTTGTTCTGTGTGATTGCATCATTTGGCATTGGCAACATGAGTCAAATCAATACGATTGCAGCAAATTTTGAGCAGACATTCAATATTCCTATTATCGCGACAGGTATCGTTCTTTTTATTTTGATGGCAATCATCGCTATGGGCGGATTAAAGGGAATTGGCTCTGTCACGGAAAAAATGGTTCCATTTATGTCCGCATTCTACATAATTGGCAGTATTGTCATTATTTTAACCAAGTTTACGGTTCTTGACGATGTTTTTGTTGCTATCTTTAAAGGTGCGTTTGGATTTGATGCTATTGCCGGTGGTGCGATTGGTGTGGTTATTTCCAAAGTCGCTAAAAGCGGCATTGCACGAGGTGTTTTTTCTAACGAGGCTGGTCTTGGTTCTTCTGCTTTGGTTCATTCTACCGCTGATGAAAAGGAGCCTGTTAAGCAGGGAATGTGGGGGGTGTTTGAGGTATTCGTTGACACACTTGTTATCTGTAGCCTTTCAGCTATTGTTATTCTATCTTCCGGCGTGATTGACCTTTCAACCGGTTTGGTGGCTGATGGTTTTACGGCGAGCAAGGCGTCTGTTCTGGTAACACAAGCGTTTGAGAAATCCTTTGGCACAGTGGGAGGTTATTTTATAACGATTGCTATTTTCTTCTTTGCCTTTTCTACTGTCATCGGTTGGTTTATTTACGGCTCGAAGGCTTGTGAATTTCTGTTTGGTAAAGCTTTAACGGCAATCTATAAAGTATTATTTGTGTGCTTTGTTATTGTGGGTGCAACGATGGATCTTTCGCTTGTATGGGATATTTCCGATACGTTTAATGGCCTAATGGCAATTCCTAACCTAATTGGTTTGGTCATTCTTTCCGGCACTGTGTTTAAGATTACAGGAAACTATCTTGCGAGATTAAAGGGCGAGAAGGTTGCCCCCGTCCTTTCGGCTTATGATGACATTCAGGCGGAAATGGAAGAAAAAGAGGATTGATGCGCAATTATATCTCATAAATAAGATCCGGAAAGGAAATATTACGATGAAAGAAATACGTTGGGGCATTGTTGGCCCCGGAACGATTGCGAATAAATTTGCACGCGCGATTAAAAATGTGGAAGGTGCTTGCCTTGTGGCGGTGGCATCACGCTCAGAAGCAAGAGGACGCGAGTTTGCTGAGCGCCATGGTATTCAAAGCGTTTTTTCAAGCTATAAATCCATGGCAGCATCTGATTGTGTAGATGCCGTGTATATTGCGACACCACATCCGTATCACGCGCCTTGTGCAGAACTTTTCTTACAAGCTAAGAAGCATGTGCTGTGTGAAAAACCTATGTGCCTCAATGCGAAGCAAGCAAGAAAATTACAAGCAGTTGCCGAAGAAAACGGCATGTTTCTGATGGAAGCTATGTGGACAAGATTTTTACCGGCAATTAAAGAGGTGTGTGCCTTGGTAAAACGAGGTGAAATCGGTGAGGTTTTAAGCCTCGAGGCAGACTTTTGCTATGCATCCACACCGGAAGAAAAAGCCAAGATGTTTGTGCCGAGCATGGGTGGCGGCTCGCTTTTGGATGTGGGCATTTATGGCCTTACCTTCGCTTCACTTCTTTTCGGTAATCAGCCCGAAGAGGTTTGTAGCATGGCAACCATAGAAGATGGTATGGATGCTCAAATGAACGTGCTTTTAAGATATGAAGGTGGGGCGATTGCAAATGTATCCTCTGCTGTTGTATTGCAGAAGCCGGAAACGGCTTATGTTTATGGCACAAAAGGGTATATTTTAATACCAAACTTTTATGGTGCTACTGAGTTTTATGTCTATATTGATGGGGAGGAAAAGCACATGAAAGCCCCAAGCATAGGTGAGGGGTTTGAGGAGGAAATCCTTGAAGTTTGCAGCTGTATAAACGCAGGGAAGAAACAAAGCGATGTTATGCCACTTTGTGAGACGATTACAATGCTTGAGCTGATGGACCAAATCCGAAGAACACACGGCATTTGCTATCCCTTTGATGGTGAGTATGCCGGCAACAGATGTTTTTGATGATAGGAGAAAGATAATGAAGATTTCTGTTTTAGATATTGCTACTTTGGGTGATGATTTAAATTTTGATGCCATTCACCGTCTTGGAGAGGTAACGATTTATGATCTCACCTTGCAGGAAGATGTGGTTGATAGAATCCGTGATGCGGAGGTGCTGATTTTAAATAAAGTCAAGCTCAACCGCGAGAATTTGCCTTATGCTGAAAAGTTAAAGCTAATCTGTATCACGGCTACGGGTTTTGATAACGTTGATTTGGAGTATTGTCGTGAACATAAGATTGCTGTTTGCAACGTTGCCGGATATTCCACAGACAGTGTGGTGCAGTTAACGGTTGCTATGGCATTTTCTCTTGCGACGAATTTGGAAGCCTTTGACGGTTATGTAAAGTCCGGTGCCTATACCAAGAGCGGTGTTTTCAACCGCATAAAACCCGTGTTCCGTGAAATGTCTGCATTGACTTGGGGTGTTGTAGGTCTTGGCAACATTGGCATGAAGGTGGCTGACATAGCCAAAACCATGGGCTGTAATGTTCTTGCTTATAAAAGAACACCAGTAGAGGATTATCCCTGTGTTGATCTTGTGACTTTGTGCCGTGAAAGTGACATCATCAGCATTCATACACCGCTGAGTGACGAGACTTATCATTTAATTGATGAAACATGCCTTTCTCTCATGAAAAAAAGTGCCATTTTAATCAATGTGGCACGAGGTGCTGTGGTGGATGAAGCAGCTGTTTGCAAGGCTGTGGCAGAAAAAAGATTGGGTGGACTTGGCGTGGATGTATATTCAACTGAGCCTATGCAGCCCGATAGCCCCTACCAGGCAATTTTGCATTGTGATAACGTCATCTTTACACCACATATGGCGTGGGGTGCGATTGATGCCAGACAGCGTTGTATGGACGAAGTGGCAAAAAATATTGAGAGTTTTATTGATGGTGGAAAACGCTCTAGATTAGTGTGAAATGAGTAAAACCGACAAGCCACAGCAGAGTGATTTGTCGGTTTTTATTTTTTAGCTCTCAGAAAGATTGAAATTTATAAAAAAGTGTGGTATATTATAAGTAATGTAAAGACAATAGGAGGCATAACAAAATGATTAAAATTGGTATTGTAGATTATTTTTTAGATAATTTTCATGGTGGAAATTATCCGAAATGGATTTCGAACTATAGCGAAAATACGATTGAGGTTACATGTGCTTATGCAAAAATTGACCACCCGGCCGGCGGTATGACCAGCCTTGAATGGTCAAAAAAACACGGTATTCCTCTTTATTCTTCCATTGAGGAGGTTGTGGAGAAGAGCGACTGCATTATGGTACTGGCACCCAGCCATAGTGAGACTCATGAAGAACTGAGCCAGATTCCTCTCCGCAGCGGCAAACCTGTCTTTGTCGACAAAGCCTTTGCGCCGGATTTAGAAACCGCAAAACGCATGTTTGCTCTTGCAGAAGCGCATAACACACCTTGTTGTTCTGCTTCGGCTCTGGCGTTTGTTGCGGAATATCAAAAAATCAATCGCGCTGGGATTCAAACGATTTCAAGCAGAAGTGCCGGTACTTTTGAAGTATATTGCATTCATCAGTTTGAGCCGGTTATTGCAATGATGGGGGCAAATCCGGTTGGCGTTATGTCCATTGGCGATGCACAGTATCCTTCATTTTTGATTCAATTTGAAGATGGCAGATGCGCCAAAACAGAACACTTTAATGTGGCTCCGTTTGAGGTGTATGTAGGCTATGAAGATGGAAATGCCATATGTGTGCGTGCGGAAGACGATGTATTCTGCAGATTTGTGCACCAGCTTTTGAAATATTTTGAAACAGGTACGCCCTTGATTGAAGCATCGCAGACTCTGCGAGTTATTGCAGCACTGGATGCAGCTAAAAAGGCAATTCTTTCACCGCATACAATGATTCCTGTTGTTATGTGAGAAAAACGTTAATTTTCGTTTATTGTTCTCTTTAAAAAATCAAATGCAGTTTGAATATCGGCTGTCGGGTTTTGACCAACCTCTCTTTCAATGGTTAAAAAGCCCCGATAGCCGATTTTTTCTAATGCTGAGAGATAGTTTGGAAAATCGACGCTACCGGTTCCTAAAGGCACTTCCTCAAAAAAAGCAACATTGTTATAGGAGTCCGGAACAGGATGCACGGCACGGTAGATAAATTCTGGGTTTGATTCTCTCAGTTTGTTTCCGTCTTTTGCATGTGTGTGGACGATGTAATCCTTTAACGTGTACACCGCCTGAACAGGATCGTCCCCCGTGACCATAGCAAAATTGGCAGGGTCTAAATTAACTGCCACACCCTTAGAGCCTAAGCCATCTAAAAACCCTTTTAACACAGAAGCCGTTTCCGGTCCTGTTTCTATTGCAAAATGGGCATCACAACGGTCAGCGTAGTCGGCGAGCACAAAACAAGCCTCCTGCATGATTTTATAGCGGTCGTGGCTTGGATCGGCAGGCACAACGCCGATATGTGTGGTGACGATGTTGGTTTCTAAGTCTTTGGCAAGGTCAACGATGCGCTTAGATTTTTCAATCAGCGCCGGATTTTTTTCTCTGTCACCAAAGCCCATGCCTAAATCACCGCACAATGCTGAAAAAATGAGCCCATTGCCTTTTACTTCGTTTAATAATGCCCGTCTTGCAGAAGCAGAAAGGTTTTCGGGGGCATTTTCGCCGGTTGTGGCATACATCTGAATGCCTTGTGCACCCATCTCTGCGGCCTTTTGAATAGAATTGCTGCGCGGAAGTTTAAATGATTCTAAGATAACACCAATTGGAAAATGATACATGTCAATTCGTCCTTTCGACATATAATTTTATGCCATGGTATTTTTTCTGTGATCTCGTGGTGTAGTGCCGAATTTTTTCTTGAACAGTTTTGAAAAATAAAATTGATCGCAAAATCCCAGTCGTTCGCTGATGGCGAGCACAGATAAATTGCTTTTTAAAAGAAGTTGTTCTGCTTCAAACATGACAGCGTTAAAAATATAATCATGAACAGGAATGCCGAGTTCTTTTTTAAATCGCTTGGTTAGCGTGCTTTTTGAAACAAAGACATATTCTGCAATTTCGCCGACTCCCAGTTTGATGGAGAGATTCTGGTTGATAAATTGAATCGCACGTTCAATAGTAGGAGAAAATTCACGGGTTTTCATAAAAACACCGCTTTCTTCAATCATTGTCAATAAAATTTGATACACAATCTGTCGCACCTTTAATCCGTCCAGTATTTGTTTGCTGTCAAGACAAGAGCAAAGAAGTTTTGAGGGATCTTCAAAAGACTCAAAAAAACGAGGATAGTTTAATGAGTGGAGAAGGTCGAGCCTGTCGAAATCACAAAGCTTAATATGAAAATAGATGTGTTCTAAGTGATCCGCACAATTATAAGTAAAGGAAAAACCGGCGGGAAGCAAATACCAGTGTCCCGGTGAAAGAGTTAATTTTTCTTGCTCATATGTTATCGTAGCGCTACCGTTTTTTACATAATATAGCCTTGAAAAATCCGGTTGCACAACTTTACCGCACCATGTACGATCAACCACGGCATAGCCAAATTTCAGCATGAGCAATCGGATTCGGTTTGTGATTTCACATAATGCAGAATTTATATGTATCATGCTTGATCCTCCATAATTTTATACTCGATTTTACCTTGTTAATTTTAATAAGTTAATGTATTATAATGATAACACATGCAATAAAAAAAAGCAAGAATAATTTGGGAGCCGGTGTATGGAGATGAAGTTATTCTTGACTAAAACATATGCAAACAAGGAGAACGATTGACTTTTGATTTTTTTCAATATTGTCACATGTTTGTTCAATATTGTCACAGGCTGTTTTATTGAAAAAAACGGCACATCATGTTATAATTATATGCAATAATTTTATTATACCTTAAAGGAAGTGTCATCATCTTGGAAGAAAACATGCATATTGACAAATTAGCAGCATTAAAAATTCAAACAGAAGAACTCGGTGTTAATCTACCTCTTTCTGAACAGACGACCTTGTTGTGGGATAAGGTAGATTGCGGCAATGTTTCCTTCGCGAACCGCTTCGTTTTGCAGCCTATGGAAGGCTGCGACGGAACACGCAATGGTAGTCCTGATGAATTGACAAAAGCCCGCTACGATCGTTTTGCAAAAAGTGGTGCAGGCCTTATATGGCTGGAGGCAGTTGCCATTGTTCCCGAGGGTAGAGCCAATCCCCGCCAACTTTATTTAACGGAAGATAATTTAGACGATTTTAAACGTCTGATTGAGAGCATGAAAGAAACTTCTTTGAAGGAACATGGATTTGAAGTTAAAGTCATTATGCAAGCAACACATTCCGGACGCTATTCTAAGCCGAATGGTGTTCCTGAACCTATTATTGCCTATAACAATCCATTGTTTGAAAAAGATAATCCCATTGACAGCTCCAGAATCATTTCTGACGATGATTTAAAACGGTTGGAGAGTTGTTATGGGACAAGCGCTGCCTTGGCTGAAAAAGCTGGTTTTGACGGCGTAGACATCAAATGCTGTCATCGATATTTGAACAGTGAATTGTTGTCAGCCTATACACGTTCCGGTGAATATGGCGGCAGTTTTGAAAACAGAACCCGTCTTTTAAGAAACGGGATCAAACAGGCAAGTGATGCAACCGGTAAGAATTTCATTGTAACCAGCCGATTGAATGTTTACGATGGATTTCCATATCCTTACGGTTTTGGTGTGTGTGAGGGTGGCAATTTGACGCCTTGTCTTTCTGAGGGCGTCGAACTGGTCAAGATTCTGCACAATGAATATGGCGTAAATCTTTTAAACATCAGCATTGGTAATCCCTATGTGAATCCCCATGTGAACCGACCTTATAACCAAGGTCCGTATGTTCCGAATGAGTCTCCCTTAGTCGGCGTTGAAAGAATGATGAATTGCGTCAAAGCGATTCAACAGGGTGCACCTGACATGGTCATTATCGGTTCGGCTTTTTCTTATCTGAAAGAGCTGTCTCCCTATTTGGCAGCCGGTGCTGTTGAAAGCGGTGTTTGCTCAATGGTCGGCTTTGGCAGAGAATCCTTTGCGTATCCGAATTTTGTTCGTGACCTGCGCGATAGTGGAGGCCTTGATCCCAAACAGTGCTGTATTGCCTGTGGTAAGTGCACCGAATTGATGCGCATGGGTCAGGTGACAGGCTGTGTGATTCGCAATCCATATTATATGAAGCTCTATAAAGAAGCGAAGGAGACAGTTAAATGAATCGATGTGCCATTGTAACCGGTGCAGCTGGTGGTATTGGTGCTGCCATTGTTTCTAAGTTGGTGGAAAACGGATATCATGTTACTGCTATGGTTCACTCCCAAAAAGCTGCTAACGAAAATCCTGAATTTTTACAGTACGTTCAAGGTGATGTTTCAAACAGTGAGGACAGGAAACGCCTGGTTGAGGAAGCTATCCGTTTTGGTGGTGATATTGGCGTTTTGGTCAATGTTGCAGGAGTGGCTCCGACTGTGCGAGCAGATCTGTTGGAAATGACCGAAGAAAGCTACGACCGTGTGATGAGTATCAACACAAAAGGCATGCTGTTTTTAACGCAACTTGTAGCAAAATATATGGCAGAAACTGCCAAGAGTGGCGAAATGAATGGTGCTATTGTGAATATTTCTTCACTTTCTGCATACGCAACGTCTGTTAATCGCGGTGAGTACTGCATTTCAAAAGCCGGCGTGTCTATGATTACCAAACTGTTTGCAGATCGTTTAGCTGAGTATAACATTACAGTTAATGAGATTCGTCCCGGTATCATTGAAACTCCGATGACAGATAAGGTGAAGGATAAATATGATAAGTTGATTCGTGAAGGTCTTCTGCCGCTTGCTCGGTGGGGGCAGCCTGAAGACATTGCCAAGGCTGTTTATGCGCTTTGCTCCGGTGATTTTCCGTATACAACCGGTCAATCCATTGATGTTGACGGCGGATTCCACTTAAAACGACTTTAGGAGGGGTGGTAATGCAAGATATTTGTGTTGTGGGGAGGAAAATTCCTGTTCATAAACACGGGACCCTGATTATTGGTAGTGGTTGTGCCGGCTTTAATGCCGCTGATACACTTTATGATCTGGGCGTGACAGATATTGCTATTGTGACTGAAGGCGTGAATCTGGGAACCTCACGAAACACCGGTAGTGATAAGCAGACTTATTATAAAATGTCTGTTGAATCCGGTCATCCGGATAGTGTAGATCATATGGCTCAGGCACTATTTGAGGGAATAGGTGTTCATGGAGATACAGCGTGGATTGAAGCGGCTAATTCTCTGCGTAGTTTTATGAAGCTCGTGAATTTAGGTGTTCCATTCCCTACGAATGAATATGGTGAATTTGTCAGCTATCGGACAGATCATGACACCGGTAAGCGAGCAACCTCTGCCGGACCGCTGACATCAAAATATATGACCGAAGTGTTAGAGCGTCAGGTACGCCTCAAAAATATTCCAATTTTTGATCACACCATGATTGTGGAGCTTTTAACAGAAACCGGACGCATTGTTGGTGCCATTGGTCTTAATAAACAAAAGCTGTATGCTGAGAATATGGGTTTTGAGATTTTCTTAGCAGAGCATGTTATTTTGGCAACGGGTGGTCCGGCATCAGTTTACGCAAATAGCGTATATCCCCGTTCTCAGCTGGGAATGACCGGTCTTGCGATTCGTGCCGGTGCTGTATGTGCCAACTTGCAGGAATGGCAGTACGGTCTTGCATCGGTGGACTTCCGCTGGAATTTATCGGGCACCTATCAGCAGGTGATTCCTCGCTATATTTCTGTGGATGAAGAAGGGCAGGAACATGAATTTTTAGCGGATTATTTTGAAAATCCGGCAAAAGCCATGAGCCTTGTTTTTATGAAAGGGTATCAGTGGCCATTTGACTCTGCAAAGCTTTCCGGTTCTTCTGTGATAGACTTGATTGTGTATCATGAAGAACATGAGCTGGGTCGCAAGGTTTATTTGGATTATCGCACAGAACCGAAAGAGCTTGCTGACGGTTTTTCAATGTTGTCTGAAGAAGCGTATCAGTATTTAAAAAATTCTGATGCCCTAATCAGTACACCCATTGCAAGGCTTGCGAAAATGAATCCCAAGGCTATTGCGCTGTATCGTGATCATGGTATTGATTTATATCAAGAGCCGTTACGCATTACAGTAGCGGCACAGCACAATAACGGCGGAGTTGCAGTTAATCAAAACTGGGAGAGCAGTATTTCCGGTTTATATGTTGCTGGTGAGGCAGCAGGCACCTTTGGGGTATATCGCCCCGGTGGGTCAGCGCTTAATTCGACGCAGGTTGGCTCTTTGCGTGCTGCTGAAAGCATTAGAGACAGAATGCTGACAGACAAGAGTTGTCAAGATGTGAGCCTTGATGTGGCCGTTCACATCATTAGCGGTTTTATATCTGCGTTAGATGCGAGAAAAAATGAGAGAACTCTGCACCCAACGATTGCTCAGCTTCGTCGCACGTTTGCAGAAGATATGAGCGCACATGGTGCGGTGCTTAGAGATATAGAGGCGCTTGAAACGTTAGGAAAGAGAATTGATGCAGAACTTTCCGACATTGATTCTTTCTGCAAGGCGATTTGTCCGGCTGATTTACCGGCGTGGTTCCGTTTGCGAGATTTATTTGTGACACAAAAGGCAGTTATTTCCTCTATTTGTTATGCCGGTAGATTCATCGGTACACGAGGAGGTTCTGTAATTTGTGAGTCAGCGCCGGAACTAACCAGCGCGAAAAAAATTCAGTCAATTAAAATCACAGAAGATATCGGTTACCGTGGAAAAGTTTTACATTATCATCAGAGTGAAGGTTGCTCGTTTATAGATGTCAGAGAGATTCCCAAGCCGGATAATTGGTTTGAATTAGTCTGGAATCGCTATAACGAGCGCAAGGGCTACGCTGAGAAGAAAAAGCAATGAGAACATGAAGGGAGCTAATAAAATGAGTGTAAAGGTTGTAACGTTAGGCGCCAGAGGCTATGCCACAGCTTATACAAGACCGCTTTTAGATCATATTGATAGCGGTAAGTTTGAATATGCCGGTGTGATTGCCCGTGATATTGATGCCTGTATGTACGCAGATGAGTTCCGCGCGCATAACATTCCGATTTATAAAACAATCGAAGAGTTTTTTGCAGAGAGAGAAGCAGATTTGGTGATCATCAGCACACCGCCGCAATTCCATGCAGAGCAGAGTATTTATTGCGTTGAACATGGTGCTAACGTGTTGTGTGAAAAACCAATTGCACCAGATGTTGCTTCTGCTAAGGCAATGACAGAAGCGGCCAAAAGGACAGGGAAGTTTATTGCTATTGCGTATCAACATTCCTATACAAATCCAATTTTAAATTTGAAAAAAGATATTCAAGATGGCGTATTGGGTAAACCAATTTTACTGAAAACAATGGTTTTATGGCCCCGTGCATGGAGTTATTATAATCGTGGCAGCAAATGGGGCGGTAAGGTTTATGACGAAGCAGGAAAACTGATTTTGGATTCTGTTGCTTCAAATGCAGCGGCGCATTTTTTACATAACATGCTGTTTGTGATGGGCGAAACAGAAAATCAGGCCATGCTACCGGAAGAAGTAACGGCTGAACTTCTGCGTGCTAATGAAATTGAAAATTTTGATACCAGTTTGATTAAAATGAAATCTAAGCAAGGCGCAGAACTTTTATTCATTGCATCTCATGCAACCAATCAAAATACTGAACCGATGTTTGATTTTGAATTTGAAAACGCAACCGTACATTATCATGCAGACGGGGGCATAAAGGCAACGTTTCAAGATGGTAGCGTGAAGGATTATGGAGAGCCGCTCCATGAAACCAGACCTATGAAGCACATGTGGGATGCAATAGAAGCGGTAAAAACCGGAAAAGCATTACCATGCTCGACGGAAACTGCTACACCACATAATATTTTGATAAATGCTCTGCATGAAAACTGTGAAATTCAGAATTTTCCTGAAGAAATGATTGTGCGTGACAGTGAGCAGGAAAAAACCTATATTCCGGCACTTTATGACCTTTTGCACAGTGCTTATCAACAGGGCAAACTGCTTTCAGAAATAGACTGTTCATTTGTAAAGTCAAAAACCTT
Source organism: Clostridia bacterium (assembly GCA_045595795.1). Lineage (GTDB taxonomy): Bacteria > Bacillota > Clostridia > UBA1381 > UBA9506 > UMGS755. The sequence goes on from JAZOBC010000040.1 coordinate 13,210, forward strand.
TACAATAAAATAAACTTATTCAGTCAACGCCTTTACGGTGAAATTCTTTATCTTAGTGACATGGTTGTATTTTACATAATTTTTAACAGTTTTAAAAAAGGCAAGGCGTGTTTGCTTTGCCTTTTTTTGTGTAAATTTATTAGTATTTTAATGTGCTTTATTAGTAGAAATACCCAATTAACGTAATTTTTGGATAGATTTCAAAAAAAATAGATATTGATTAACATTTTTTGTGTGTTATAATGAATATGTTACGATGAGTGCCCCTGTTTTGTTGGTTAATTTTTACAAGAATTTTGTTCATCGTAAGATATAGAGGTGTAACATGGGAAAAAGAAAGATGCTCAGGAACACAACTGTATTTATTTCGGTTTTGGTTATTATTACGTTGTTGCTGGGAGCCTGTTTTTTGGTTTACCGCAGCCTTTCGTCATATAATAAGCAAATCGAACTGATGCAAAAAGACATTTTAAGCAGCTTTCAGATGAAAACTGATGGTGTGATATCAGACTGTACCAATCAAATTGCCACCTGGATGTTAAAGGAGCGTGCAATTGATTTTGCGGCAGAAGAAACGGTTGATTACTACAATTTGAATCGTTTTTACGCTGAGGAAATACATCCCGATTCTTCTCATCAGGAAGCAGACTGTATTTATGGTATTTTCCGACCGGATGAAGATGTATTTGTTACAAATGCAGGTATTATTCATAGTTGGGAACTTGAAACACGTTATGGTTTTTCTCCGGGGATGACAGCATTTCTTGCTGAATTACCACAGCAGATATTTATGAATAATTATTACATAGCGAATCAAAATTCTTCTGACGGAAAACGTTTGAATATCTTTTTAAAACGTCAGATTAATTCAAGAGCTGATACAGAAATTTTTGGTTTCATTTCTTTGAATCTGCAGAAAGTAGCCACTCAAACCTCGCAGCAAGATAACACGTATTTTATGGTTTATAATGCTGATGGGTACTTATTTAAACAAGATTCTCCAGAGAATTTACATATTTTAGAGAAACAATCGGATGTTATCTATGATTTGACCTATGCCAGTGGTGTTGAAACACGAAATAACATTTTCGTTTGGTTTTTTTATGGTTTATTGTTTATCGTACTGGTGTGCATTGGCTTATTTTTCGGTTCATATTTGGCAAAACGGATTCATAAACCGATTGAAAATATTTTAAATCAGCTTTCTGATGATGATACAGAGGTTTATGACGAAGTGGCGTATATTCAGAATCGCTTTGTTGCAATCAAATCAGAAATTCAGCAGCTTGCCACACAGGTAAATGCGCAGGAGCCTTATTTGAAACAAAATTTCATCAGAGATTTGCTTTATGGTCTTGTTGGCGAGGATATGTTGCGTGACAAGACTGAAGATTATAACCTTAAAGAATTATGCGGCCAACTCACGTTGGCGGTTTTGGAGCAGCGTAAGAGTGAAAGGCCTGCCGTGGCAGACTTTAACACAATTGCAGCGGTGCTGAAAGCTAAAACGGCCTCGATTGCTGTTGTTTTACTCAATTCTAATCAGCTTGCCGTGATTAGTAAGCAGTCGTTTGACGCGTTTAAAAAAGCAATGACACAGGCAATTCTGCAGATTGGTGAACAACAGGGCGTTAGCTATACCGGTGCGATTGCGGAGGGTGATATTTCTGAACCGATTGAACTCAGTCGCTTATTTAACGAAGCCATGCGCTACTTAGAAAATAGTGCATTTGGTTATGATAAACTGATTATCTCGAAAGAAGATATACAAGAGCGGGCAGAGTATGACTATTACTATCCCATGGAACTTGAAAGAAGCATTATCAGTTATATTGCTGATCATGACTTTGAAAGAGCCTTAAAGCTCTTGCAAATAATCCTTGAAAAAAATCTGGTTGAGCTTAAGCTGAACAAGGTAGCCATGGTAGAGTTAAAGTTTGCTATTGTAGGAACAATTAAGCGAATTTTACAGGTTATGAAGAAGACTGAATCAGAATTGTTCGGCGATGGCACAGTGTTATATTTAGAGCTTAACGCTTGCAAAACGCCTTCTGAAATATCGGACAAGATTTATGAAATGTTCTCAGCCATTCAGCGCTATTCGGAAATGGCCTATGATACCAATAATTATGCGTTGATTGATTCCATGGAGGATTATATTCACGCGAACTATAACCGAAATGATATGTCCTTGTTGCTTTTAGCCGAACATTTCAATTTAACGGTTAGTTATATCAGCAGTATATTCAAAAAATACAGACAAATTAATTTTAAAGATTATTTGACAGCTTATCGCATTCGCAGGGCGACAGAAATCTTGGAACAGCAACCGCAAATTCGCATTGTCGACCTTTCGCGCATGGTGGGATATGACAATGTAAACAGTTTCATCAGAAACTTTAAAAAACTGAAACAAGTCTCTCCCGGTGAGTATAAAAACAGTAATATTTAACATTTTAAATGACCCCCTCAGACTGACTGAAATGTAGATGGTCTGAGGGGGTTTTTATGCTCAAAAAGCCTGTTAATATCTATATTTTACGCGAAATATTCCATATCTAAAATTTTGGATATATATCGTAAAAAGTGGTGATTGCCCTATATATTCCTTGTGTGGTAAGATTACAGTGAGGTGAATAGTATGAAAAATTCAACGGAGGCTACCCAGGTAGTTCAAAAAACAAGTCGTAGTCTGCTGCATCGAGGTGGCGTGCGTAAAAATAATACCGCGCTTTATGTTATGCTGATTCCGGTCATGATTTGGTTCTTGTTATTTGTTTACAAGCCAATGTGGGGACTGCAGATTGCCTTCAAAGATTACAAACTGTATCAGGGCATGGCAGCCAGCCCGTGGGTCGGACTTGAGAACTTTACAAGCTTCATGTCGGGTCCTTATTTTCTGCGATTGCTTCGTAACACATTGCTAATTGGTTTTTACGGTTTACTGTTTGGTTTTCCGGCACCGATCATTCTTGCAATTCTGTTAAATGAAGTGAAGAACCAAACATACAAAAAGGGAATTCAAACAGCGTTGTATTTACCCTATTTTGTTTCAGTGGTTGTCGTGGCAAGTATTGTAACCAACTTGTTGTCTCCCACGGGTTTACTTAACAGTATCATTGTAAATCTTGGTGGGCAAAGCATTAACTTCTTGGCAGAACCGAAATACTTCCGTACCATTTATACAGCGATGGGCATCTGGCAGAGTTGCGGTTATAATGCAGTCATTTATTTAGCAGCGCTTTCCGGTGTTGACATGCAGCTTTATGAAGCTTGTCAGATTGATGGCGGTAACAAGTTGCAGCAAATGTGGCATATTACATTGCCCAGTATTTTACCAACGGTTATCATCATGCTCATTATGAATGTCGGCAGCTTGATTAACGTTGGTGAAGGCGCCATCATTCTGCTTTATCAGCCTGTTACATATGAGACGGCTGATGTTATTGCAAGTTATGTATATAGAACCGGTTTAACAGATGGTGAGTTTGGTCTTGCAACAGCTGTTGGTTTGTTTAACTCCGTGGTTGCGTTCTTGTTTGTTGTTTCAGCGAACACAATCAGTAAACGAGTTTCAGAATATTCATTGTGGTAAGGAGGTAAGACAGAATGAGAACAACATTAGGTGAAAGAATTTTTTACAGAGTTAACAATGTGTTTTTGCTGATTCTGGCTTTAATATGTCTTTACCCCATAGTTTATGTGGCATCTGCATCAGTCAGCTCAGTTCAGGCAATTTCAGCCGGCAAGGTGTATTTGCTTCCGGTGGACTTCACACTTGATGCGTATAAAGCCGTTTTTGCAGAAAGCAATGTCTGGACCGGTTATGCAAACGCTATTATTTACACAATCGTAGGTACAGCATTCAGCTTATTTTTAACAGTATTAGCAGCATATCCCCTTTCTAAAAAAGATTTAAAAGGTAAGTCAATCTTTTTGATGGTCATTGCTTTTTCAATGTGGTTTAACGCAGGTACCGTACCAAACTACTTAAACTTTGTTGAGATGGGACTTTTGAACACCCGTGCAAGCGTTATTCTACAGGCAGCGTGCTCCGGTTCTTATGTTATCATCATGCGTTCGTTCTTCCAATCCATTCCTGATTCGTTGGAAGAAGCCGCCCATATCGATGGAGCAGGGCAATTCAAAATTTTATGGATCATTTACCTGCCGCTTTCTAAAGCAGCCATTGCAACAATTGGTCTGATGTACGGCATCGCTCGTTGGAATGCATATTTCTGGCCGATGATTCTGCTTTCCTCTGCAAATGACTTGCAGCCCTTGCAGGTTGTGCTGAAAAGAATGTTGCTTGATATTACAACCTCTTTATCAGCCGGTGGAGAACAGGTCACGAATTATTCCGTTAAGATGATGACCTACGCAGTGATTATGGTATCCGTTATTCCTATGCTTGCGGTTTACCCCTTTGTTCAGAAATATTTTACAAAGGGTCTTATGATTGGCTCAATTAAAGGATAATTTGCAAGAATCATCTTGCTATTATAAATAAGAAAATAAAAAATTTTAAATGGAGGGAACAATATGAAAACTAAACGAATCTTAGCGGGTATCTTATGTTTGCTGATGATCATCACAGCATGTGCATGTCAGGGCAATTCTAAGAAATCCAACGCTGACCTAAGCGGAGAGAGAAGCCTCATTCACAAAATTTCGGATAAACCGATTGAGCTGACTTACTTTGCTCCGGACCTTGTGGATTACAGAGACAAAAACATTTGGGTAACAGCGTTTGATTGGACCAATATTCTGTTGACTCCTACACTTGCTGAAAGCATCACAGACCATAACCAAGCACTTTCATTGGCTGTTGCTGCGAAAAATCTTCCTGACGTAGTTTATTGCTGGAGCCAGGAAAACTTCAACAAGTATGGTGAACAGGGCGCATTCATTCCTTTAAATGACTTGATTGACAAATATGCTCCCAACTACAAGAAGTTCTTAGATGAGCATCCTGATGCACGTTACTTCACCACAGCAGCAGACGGCAACATTTACTTCATCCCCTTTACCCAGGGCGGTGTTGCTTCTGCCGGTTGGTTCGCAAGACAAGACTGGTTGGATAAGTTGGGCATTGAGCATCCTGACAATGTTGAAGAATTCTACAACATGTTAGTTGCCATTCGTGATGGTGACCCCAACGGCAACGGCAAGAAGGACGAAGTTCCTTACTTTGGCGGCAAGGCAGATCTTGAACCTCTGCTTTCTTTATTTGATGCAAAAGACAGATTCCGTTACACAACCGACGGTAACGTTTCTTACGGTCCCATGGAAGACAACTTCTTAATCGCCGTAAAAGAAATTTCTAAATGGTATTCTGAAGGCTTGATTGATAAAGAATTCTTCAGCCGCAGTGATGCAAGAGATTATTTCTGCTCTAACAACACCGGTGGTGTCACCAGTGACTGGTTCGGCAGCACATCACTGTTGAACACCACAATGGCAGACGTCGCTCCCGGTTTTCAGCTGATTGCCTTTGCGCCGCCGGAAAATACCAGCGGTGAACGCAAAGTCCATGAAAGACGTACCTTATATAATGGTGAAGGTTGGGCAATTTCAGCTAACAACAAACATCCCGAAGAAACCATGAAGTATTTTGACTTCTGGTTTACCGAAGAAGGTAGACGTCTGGTTAACTTTGGTGTTGAAGGCGTTCACTACGACATGGTAGACGGCGCTCCCAAGTTCAAGAAGGAAGTTGTAGAAAGTAAGGAAGGTATCACCACAACAATCATGAGCATCCGTACAAGAACCAACTTCGGTTTTTGGCAGGATTATGCTTATGAAGAACAGTGGACACATCCCACCGGCGTTGAAGCTGCTAAGATGTATATTGATAACGGCTACCTGCCTGATCCTTTGACCTGTCCTATCCTGAACTATTTTGATGATACCAAGCAACGCAGCACTTTAAAGACACAGATCGAAACATATCTGAGTGAAACCGTTCAGAAGTGGATCATGGGTGTTTCAGATCCTGAAGCAGAATTTGAAACATTTAAAGAAACTTTAAAGACCTTAGGTGTTGAAGAATATATTGAAATTGAAAAGAGAGCTTACCAGAAATATTTGGATGAGGTGGCAAAATAATAAAATTTTACATAGAATCAACTTACAGAAGGCAGTGGAAGGAGAAAGAATATGTTTATTCGCAGTAAAAAAGTCATTTCACTCTTCGTCCTTTTGAGTTTGGTTTTAAGTTTGTGTATTCCTGCTTTTGCAGCCCCTGTGAGCGAGCGCACTCGCGCTCGCTTAGAGGCTTTCGGGCTGATGCAGGGTCATGACGATGGAACCTTTGGCGAAGATGAAGAATTGACACGTGCCCAAATGTGCATGATTGCAGTCAGAATTCTGCAAATGGAAAATGTTGACCTTGGCGAAAATTCCTTTAGCGATGTTGCAGACGACCACTGGGCAAAGGGTGCAATTGCTACCTTAAGCAGCG
>JAZOBC010000041.1:0-15385 GCA_045595795.1 Clostridia bacterium
CCTCAAGGGGAAGGCTTTCCGGTAAATGACTGATACTATTTCAAAATGTCACCTAAACAATTCGCTTTGTTATAAATTTTAAGCTGATAATTATTCATCGGTTAACCTTGATTGAACCACGCGACTATCGCGTGGTTTTCGGAATACAAAAATGCAGGGGCAGACGAAAAACCGCCACCCCTTACAATTTGCATTAAGCAATGATTTGGATTTGAATGGTTCCCTCGGGCGCATCAGCCAGCAACTTGGCATGTTGCGGCACTTCGCCTTTTAAAATCAGTTCAGCAATGGGATTTTGAATGAGCTTTTCAATGGTACGGCGCAAGGGTCTTGCCCCATATTTCGGGTCATACCCTTCACGCAAAATCACGTTTTTAGCCGACTCTGTCACCTCAAAGATGATGTCGCGGCTAAACAGTTCCTCTGCTAAATCTGCAATCATCAAATCAACAATTTTTCTAAGTTCCGGCTCGGTTAACTGATTGAAGACAACCACTTCGTCAATTCGATTTAAAAATTCAGGTCTGAAAATATCCTTCAAAGCACTCTGCACCTTGTTTTGAATGCTCTCATTTTCGGATTTATTAAAACCATAGCTTGCATTTTTCAAATCAGAACCGGCATTAGAGGTCATGATAATCACGGTATTTTCAAAGTTCACAATGCGACCATGGCTGTCTGCCACGCGGCCATCATCTAAAATCTGAAGCAGAATGTTAAACACATCCTGATGAGCTTTTTCAATTTCGTCAAGCAGGATAATGGAATAAGGCTTTCTACGCACTTTTTCCGTCAACTGCCCTGCTTCATCATAGCCAACATATCCCGGCGGTGCACCAATGAGCTTAGAAACCGTATGCTTTTCCATATATTCAGACATATCCACACGAATCATCGCTTCTTCATTATCAAACATAATCCGTGCCAGGGTTTTGGCAAGCTCGGTTTTACCCACACCGGTAGGACCCACAAACACAAAGGATACAGGCCGACGAACCTTAGAAAGTCTTGCTCTGTTTCGGCGAATCGCCTGCGAAATTAAAGAAACAGCTTTCTCCTGACCAATCACATGCTTGTGAATACGGTTTTCTAAATCTAAAAGCTTGGCACTTTCAGCTTCAGTAATGCTCTTGACGGGAATTTTGGTCCAGTCTTCAATAACGCCCGCAATGTCTTCAACCGTTAATGTTTTATCAAGCTCTGCTGTATCTAATTGATTAATTTTTTCAATCAAAACACATTCCTTTGATTTCAGCTCAGCTGCCTTTTGATAATCCTCTGTTGAATCACTGGAAACAGCTTCATCCTTTTCAAGCTGCACTAAACGAAGCTGTTCTTTTAACTGAGTCAGTTGAATCAAGGCCTGGTTGCCCAAATTTGCCTTAGAGCCTGCCTCGTCAATAACATCAATGGCTTTATCCGGCAAAAAACGGTCTGTAATATAGCGTTCAGACATTAAAACCGCCTGACGAATCACCTCATCTGAAATTTTCACACGGTGATAGGCTTCATAATAATCACGAATACCTTTTAGAATGCCGATAGAATCAGCAACTGACGGTTCTTCCACCATAACCGGCTGAAAACGACGCTCGAGCGCCGTGTCCTTTTCAATATGCTTTCTATACTCATTTAAGGTCGTGGCACCAATCACCTGCACATCGCCTCGTGCCAATGCCGGCTTTAAGATGTTGGCAGCACTCATGGCACCCTCAGCATCACCAGCGCCCACAATGTTGTGCAGCTCATCAATGACCAAAATGACGTTGCCAGCCTCTTTGGCTTCTTCTAAAATCTTTTTGAGGCGCGCTTCAAACTGTCCACGGAACTGGGTACCTGCCACAATGGCAGTAAAATCCAGCAAATAAATTTCCTTATTAAATAGTTTAGCCGGCACCTGTTTTTCTGCAATACGAACAGCCAAACCTTCGGCAATGGCCGTTTTACCCACGCCGGGCTCGCCCAAAAGCACAGGATTATTTTTTGAACGCCGGTTCAAAATTTGAATTACGCGGCTAATTTCAGCATCACGACCAATGATACGGTCAATCAAGCGATTTTTCGCCTTTGCCGTCAAATTAGTGCCGTACACATCAAGCATCCGCTTTTTTTCTTTTTTCTTTTGTTTGGTAGCAGTCTGCGTCCCGCCTTTTCCCTCAAAGGGAAAAGGTTCAGAAGCAGAATCACCGGCTTGTCCGAACAGACTTTGAAAATCGCCCATCATCATGAGAGGCGAGGTCATGTCCATGCCGTCTTCTCCCGCTTCGCCAAACTGACTCATCAGCTCATTCACGCCGGAGCTGAGAGCGTCTGCCTGCTCGGGGGTGATGCCCATTTCTTTAAGCACATCGTCTACCGGCGCTAATCCCAGCTCTCTAACACATTGCAAACAATAACCATCGGTGGTTTCTGTTTTATTAATCGGGTCAAGCTTTTTTATAAAAACGACAGCTGCGTTTTTTTTGCAATTCACACATAACATTTGGTTTCAACTCACTTTATAAAAATACTATAGAGATTATACCATAAAAATTGCAATATAAAAAGAGGTTTTTAAAAAAATTTACATTGCGGCAATAATTTTTAAAATTATACTTGAAAAAAACGTTGGGATACTGTATAATATCTTCTTGTAGGATAGAAATTTTTAGAAAATTTAAATTTAGGAGGATAACAAAAATGAAACACATTAAAATTTTAAGCCTGGTTATGGCAGTTCTCATGGCTGTAACTCTGCTGGGTGCTTGTGCAAATACCAAAACAGGCACAAACGAAGATCCTGTAAGCAGTGATGATGGTGCAGCAAAGCTGGAAACCTTAACAATGGGTACAAACGCTGCATTCCCCCCGTATGAATTTGTTGACGATAATAACAAAATCGTGGGTATTGATGCTGAAATCGCAGCTGCTGTTGCTGAAAAATTAGGCATGAAGTTAGAAATTAAGGACATGGCTTTTGATTCCTTAATCACAGCTGTTGACCAGGGCGCTGTTGACATCGTATTAGCAGGTATGACCGTTACAGAAGAAAGAAAAGAATCTGTTAACTTCACAGAATCTTATGCGACCGGTGTTCAGGTTGTTATCGTAACCGAAGATTCCGATATCAAATCCATTGATGACTTAAATGGCAAGAAAATCGGTGTACAGTCCGGTACCACCGGTGACATCTACTGCTCTTCCAGCCCCGAAGACGGTGGCTACGGTGAAGATGCTGTTTCCCGTTATGATAACGGTGCTTTAGCAGTAACTGCTCTGGCAAACGGACAGGTTGACTGTGTTGTTATTGACAACGAACCTGCAAAAGAATTTGTGAAAGCAAACGAAGGTCTGAAAATCTTAGAAACAGAATTTGCTGTTGAAGATTATGCCGCTGCAATCGCCAAAACTAACACCGAGTTGCTGGAAAAAGTAAACGTAGCAATTGCTGAGCTGAAAGCTGAAGGTAAAATTGACGAAATCATCAGCAAATATATTAAGGCCGAATAATTAAATTGCATTTAAAAAAGCAGAGGAGCGGCGATTTCGCTGCTCCTTTCTTGCAGAAAGGGGAACCCAAAAATGCAAGTCCTGACCTTTTCTAATTGGTTAAAAACAGCCTCCTCCTTTATTCTGATGTTGCCGGAGTGGCTGCAAAGACTGATTTTTCAGTTTAACCAAACCTTTGTTTTCGAAAACCGTTGGAAATTCTTTACCGACGGACTCCTCGTCACCTTCATCGTCACCATTGGAGCACTTTTGCTAGGTGTTGTAATCGGTTTGATTATTGCCATCATCCGTTCATCACATGACAACATGCAACGCAAGCCACATTTCATCTTAAGGATTTTAAATGCAATCTGCAAGGTATACTTAACCGTAATCCGCGGAACTCCTATGATGGTTCAACTGTTGATCATGGGGTTTGTTATCATGATACCCAAAAGTGAATTCCAAACTATTGTCTGCGGCATCGTGACCTTAGGCATCAACTCCGGAGCCTATGTGGCGGAAATTGTCCGTTCCGGTATCATGTCTATCAACGCCGGACAGAGTGAGGCCGGTCGTTCTTTGGGATTTAACTATTTTCAAACCATGCTGTATATCGTCGTTCCCCAAGCATTTAAAAATGTCCTTCCTGCGCTTGGAAACGAAATGATTACTCTTTTAAAGGATACCTCCTTAGTGACTGTCATTGCCTTAACAGACGTAACAAAGGCAGCTCAGATTATTGTAAGCAAGACCTATACCGCCATTATTCCCTATATCAGTCTTGCATTAATCTACTTGATAATTGTTATGGCCTTGACAAAGCTGCTGGCGATTTTTGAAAGGAGGTTGCGTAAGAGTGAACGATAATGTTATCATTAAAACCGAGGGGCTGTGCAAACATTACAAAAACGGTACAATTCGTGCTTTAAATGGCGTGAGTGTTGAAATTAAAAAGGGCGAAGTTGTCGTTGTCATCGGCCCTTCCGGTTCAGGAAAATCTACTTTTTTACGTTCGTTAAACCTCTTGGAAATGCCTACAGATGGAAGAATCTTGTTTGAAGGTACTGATATTACCAGCCCTAAGCTGAATGTTAACTTATTCCGTCGAAAAATGGGTATGGTGTTTCAGCACTTTAATCTGTTTCCCCACATGACAGTGCTACGAAACATGACCATTGCGCCTATAAAGCTGTTAAAGAAAACAAAAGAAGAAGCTGAAGCAAAGGCTCTTGAGTTGTTGCGTTTAGTAGGACTTGAGGATCGTGCTGAGGCCTACCCCAGTCAACTTTCCGGCGGTCAGAAGCAGCGTGTTGCCATTGTACGTTCTCTTTGCATGGAGCCTGATGTGATGCTTTTTGACGAACCCACCTCAGCTTTAGACCCTGAGATGGTGGGTGAAGTTTTAGACGTTATGAAAAAGCTGGCCGAAAGCGGCATGACCATGGCAATCGTCACCCATGAAATGGGCTTTGCCCGTGAGGTCGCCAGTCGTATTATTTTCATGGATGAAGGTCAGGTTGTGGAAGAAGGAACACCGGAAGATATTTTTGACCATCCTAAGAACCCAAGAACAAAGTCGTTTTTGAGTAAAGTTTTATAACTTACATAAAAAAAGAATCTGTCTCAACTGAGACAGATTCTTTTTTTATTTTTATGCCAACTGACTGATATCTACTTCACAAATATTAACACTATCCGCTTCTGTAGTGCAGCATCCATAGCAATAATCGTCACCAAAATCAAATTCATGCAAAAACAAAGCACGCGTTATCATCGGGTTAGGCTCTACCGAAATAGGAGTTGCCTCTAAATTCACTGTCAACTCCCTCGTGGAAAGCACAGAACTGCCCATAGCCTTTACAACACTTTCTTTCAGCGTCCAAAGACGAAAGAACGTGTGGCGTTTTATATCGGCATCCGTTATCCCCATAAGAATTTCTCGTTCTTTAGGAGAAAAAAAGCGGTCCGCAAGCTTAAAGTCAATCTCTCTTTTGCGTTCTGTGTCACAGCCAATCTCGCTGTCCGAAATTCCACACAGCACACGCCCCGCTGAGTGAGACAGATTGAAATACACATGGGGTAAATGCTTGAAACAGGGCTTGCCTAAGGAATCAAATGTAATTTCCAGCTGTTTCTGTGAAAAGCCACGCTGTTTCATAGCATAAGAAAGCACATGCCACGCTAAAACAGAACGGTGTTTATCACACAAGCGTTTCAACCGTTCTGCCTTTTTTTTTCTCCAATCCGGCAAAGATTGATACAAGCTTTCATACAGCGCATTATCTGCAAGCAAGTCCGTTTTTGCCATATATAATTCCGTCATGTGTGTAGCCTCATTTTCAAATTATTTTAAGGTCACAATGGTAACACCGGTGTCGCCTTCGCCTAAACCGCCGGCGCGGAAGCTTTTCACCATGCGGTGCCGCCGCAGATACTCCGTAATGCCCTTGCGAAGCACCCCGGTTCCTTTGCCGTGAATCACCGTAATCATCTGTAGATTGGCAAGCAAGGCACGGTCAATAAAGCGGTCAGTTTCCATAATTGCCTCATCCAAGGTCATGCCACGAAGGTCAACCTCTGTTTTCAGGTTGGATGTTGTTCCGGTTGAGCGAGTAACAACAGAGGATTGTTTTTTCTCAGTCTCTTTATCACGCAGCAAATCGGAAATATGCGCTTTAATTTTCATAATGCCCGCCTGCACCTGCACGTTGCCGCTTGAATCCGGCGGCGACAAAACCGTTGCTTGCTGGTCTAAGGATAAAATTCGCACCGTGTCGCCTGCTTTTAAATTTTTAGGCGGCTTGCCTGTGCGTTTCGGTGTCTTTTGACCTTTGCCTGCAAGAGCCTCCTGCTTTTCACGAAGCGCTGCCTTGGCGGCTTCTGCCTGCTGTAGCGCTTCTTTTAAAGCCGCATTATCACGAATCGAGCGAATCTCCTTTAAAGCACGCTGAGACTCATCCTTGGCAGCCTCTAAAATGCGTAAAGCCTCGGTTCTGGCTTCTTCTAAAATTCTGGTGCGCTGACGCTCTAATTCACTCTGCTCTTTTTTCAAACTTTCACGCAGAGAGCGAGCATCCCGGTTCATGGTTTCTGCCTTTCGTCTCTGCTCCTCTGCTCGCTGCCGGTTTTTCTCCAGGCGCGCTAAAACATCTTCCATTTGAACATTTTCATCGTTTAAGAGTGTTCCTGCCCGTTGCAAAATTTCTTCTTTTAAGCCTAACCGGCGTGAAATAGCAAAAGCATTACTTTTTCCCGGCACACCAATTAACAAACGATAGGTGGGAGACAGGGTTTTTAAGTCAAATTCGCAGGATGCATTTTCTACACGTTCAGTAGAAAGTGCATAAAGCTTTAGCTCGCTATAATGCGTGGTTGCAGCCGCTTTTGCGCCGTGGCTTCTGATATAATCTAAAATCGAAATAGCAAGAGCCGCACCTTCCGTGGGGTCTGTACCCGCACCCAATTCATCTGCAAGCACCAGGCTGTTTTCATCCACACGGTCTAAAATACTGACCAAATTTACAATGTGCGAAGAAAAAGTACTAAGGCTTTGCTCAATACTCTGCTCATCGCCAATATCAGCAAAAACATTAGAAAAAACGGAAATTTGGCTGTTCTCCCCTGCTGTGATGTGGAGACCACAAGCCGCCATCAGCGACATGAGACCCAAGGTTTTCAGCGAAACAGTTTTACCGCCGGTGTTGGGACCCGTAATCACCAAAGTATCAAAATCCTCACCCAAATAGATATCTACCGGCACAACAATTTTCGGGTCTAAAAGTGGATGCCGACCCTTTTGAATATTCACAATGCCCTCTTGGTTCAAAAGTGGCTCTGTTGCGTTTTGCGCCAAGGACATTTTGGCCTTTGCAAACAAAAAATCAAGTTCATACACCGTTTGCAGATTCACGCGAATCTCATTTTTCGCCTCACTGACAAGACCGGAAAGTTCAAGCAAAATGCGGTTGATTTCTTCTTTTTCCTCAGCCTCAAGCGCCGCTAAAGAATTGGTGATGGAAACCACCGCCATAGGCTCAATAAACAAGGTTGCACCGGAAGCAGATGCGTCATGGACAATACCCTTAATTTCATTTTTATTTTCAGCTTTCACCGCCAACACATACCGGTCACCACGCATGGTCACAATGGCTTCCTGCAACGCCTTTTGATAGCGTGGTGAGGTAATCATTTCCTGCAGGGTGTCACGGATTTTAGCCGACAAATTTTTCTTCTTCCGCCGGATTTGATAAAGCTCCGGACTGGCACCATCTGCCATTTCTTCTTCACTGATAATGGCATCATCAATGCGGTCAGACAGGGGCCGCATGGGCTGCAAAACTGAAACAAGACCAAAAATCGTCCCTTCGTCTAATGCTTTATCATCTTCTAAATATCGCTTTAAGGCGCGAGCAGTTTTTAAGAGAGATGAAACTGCCAACAGCTCAGCCATGGTGAGCATGCCTCCGCGCTCAGCACGCAGCACTGCCGCCGTCACGTCATAAACCTTGAGTCCCGGCGGATTGCCCCGGCGCAAAAGCAGGCTAACCGCCTCGGTGGTTTGTCCCTGCCAAAGCTTTGCCTCTGCCAAAGAATTAGTCGGAGTCAAAGACAAAATGCGGCTTTGAACCGGCTCATTGGGGGTATAGGTAGCCAGTCGAGCCAAAATTTTATCAAATTCAAGTGTTGCAAATGATTTCTTATCCATAGCCTTCTCCGTGAAAAAAAGTGCCGGCAAAGCCGGCAACAGTTTTTATTGTAATTCGTCTAATTGTTTTTGAACCTCTTCATGGGTTACAGTGCTCATAAAGGTTGTGCGAATGGTTAACGCGTGTTCTAAATGCGCCTTAGCATCATCTAACTTGCCAAGGGCTTTTTCAACCATGGCAGAATCATAATATGCCTCAATAAATGCAGGTTCTTTCGCCATCAGCTCACCCACATATTGATACGCTGTTTCGTAGTCTCCTAAAGCCTTGTAGAGCTGCACCATGTTATCTAAAATAACCGTATCATCTTTATTGTAGTCATAAGCTTCTAAGTTAAAGGCTTTCGCCTTCTCCATGTCACCGCTTAAAATATAAAGATAGCCAAGGCTGCCATAGATGGTGCTGTTACGGAACACGGGGAAAATTTCTTCCAGTTCTTCCAAGGCCTCAGCCTGTCTGCCGGTTTTCAGCAGTAAAGTGGCATGGTTGGTTTTGGCATAATATTTAATTTCAGGCTTTTGTTTAAATCCCAAAACCGAATTCAGCAATGCCTCAGAACGCTCCACACGACCCTCTCGAAGCAAATAATACGCATAGGTTACCTTTTGTCGAGCATCCATCCCCTTTTTATGGCCGCGTTCAAACCAACGGAAACAGCCATTGATATCGCCTTTTACATAGCACCGCATTGCAGCAGCAACGCAAATGCCTGCATAACGTTTAAAATAAAAATATGCTGCAATGGCAATCACCAAAATAATACCCCAAACAGGATTGGTCACAAGCGTCCAAATGGTGAGTGCAATCACCGCTAAATATAAAATAATCTGCATCTTTTTTCCTCCAAATGAAAGCCTTTGATTACGGTAACACCTTGTAAAGCTCTGCGGCTGCATCTTTGCCCACATGCTCGCTGATTTTCAGCACCTCAACGCGCATGGTTTTTTCACCAAAGCGAAGTGCGAGCACATCACCCACCTTAACATCATAGGATGCCTTGGCAACATGGCCGTTAACCGTAACGCGGCCTTGGTCGCAAGCCTCATTGGCAACTGTGCGACGCTTAATAATTCTCGAAACCTTTAAAAATTTATCTAAACGCATGGAAAATTTCCTTTCTTACCGAGCAATAAAACCAACCTTTTTATAAACCTTACGCAAGGTTTTAGCAGCAAGGCGTGCAGCCATCTCTGCGCCCTTTTGATAAACCTCTTCCACATAAGCCTTGTCTTTAGAGAGCTCTGCAAACCGCTGACGAACCGGCGCCAGTTCTGCTGCAACTGCTTCGCCCACCGCCAGTTTAAAGGTACCATAGCCCTGACCGGCAAATTCCTTTTCTGCTTCTTCCATCGTCTTGCCGGTAACGGCACAATAAATGGTCAAAAGATTGGTCACACCGGGTTTATCTTCCCCGGCACGGACTTCACTGTCAGAATCTGTCACAGCGCGCTTAAACTTTCTGATGATGACATCTTCCGGGTCTAAAATCCACACATAGCCGTTGGGATTCGGGTCTGATTTTGACATTTTATTCTCCGGCGACTGCAAGCTCATCACACGCGCACCGGCTTTGCCGATATAGGGTTCCGGCACAGTGAAGGTGTCGCCATAATGATGGTTAAACCGATTGGCAATATCGCGTGTTAACTCAATGTGCTGAAGCTGGTCATTACCTACCGGCACTAAGTCTGCTTGATACAACAAAATATCCGCCGCCATCAGCACAGGATAGGTAAAGAGCCCTGCATTGATGTTATCTGCATGTTTTTTGGACTTATCCTTAAACTGGGTCATACGGGAAAGTTCACCCATCTGCGTGTTGCAGGATAAAATCCAAGCAAGCTCTGCATGTGCCGAAACGTGTGACTGGAAAAACAAAATTGATTTTTCCGGATCAATGCCACAAGCCATATATTGCATCAAAACGTCCATGCTGCGTTTTCTCAGTTCAGCCGGGTCCTGACGCACAGTAATAGCATGCATATTCATAATGGAATACATGCAGTCATAATCATCCTGCAAGCGAATCCAGTTTTTTAAGGCACCTAAGTAATTGCCCAATGTCAATTCACCGGAAGGCTGCATGCCTGAAAAAATACGTTTTTTCATTTCTGTTCCTTGTTCCATGATAGTCTCCAATCTGTCATTTCATAGCTTACAGGCGTTCTTTTAACAAATCGCCCAAAATCTGAATCCCTTTTTCAATCTTTTCATCACTCATGGTAGAATAATTTAAGCGGAAGCAATGGCTGGGGGCATCTACATCCGTCATGAAGGCATTACCCGGCACAAAAGCCACCTTGCGCTTCACCGCTTCCAGCATCAACTCTCCCGAATTGGTTCCCTCCGGCATCGTGGCCCAAATAAAGATACCGCCATCGGGTCTTGTATAGCTTACATTGTCGGGGAAGCAGCGATCCATGCAGGAAAGCATAAGCCCGCAGCGATGCTTATAGAGCTCACAGCTTTTTTGAATCGCACTGTCAATATCATAATCACGCAAATAACGTGCCGCAATCATCTGCGAAAAAACATTGGTATGTACATCCGTTGCCTGCTTGCCAACAACAATCTTTTCCATAACGCCTTTATCTAAAATTAAATAGGCAAGACGCAAGCCCGGGGAAAACACCTTAGAAAAAGAGCCAAGATAAATGACGTTGCCAGTGGTATCCATAGACTTAATGGTGGGAATTTTATCACCGGAAAAACGAAGCTCTCCGTAAGGATTGTCTTCCAAAATCACAACATTATATTTCTGTGCCAACCGAAGCATGCCCTGACGAACCGCTAAGCTTGAAGTGATACCGGAAGGATTCTGAAAGGTAGGAATGGTATAAATCAATTTGATATTAGGATTTTTCTTTAAGGTATCCTCTAAAATATCTAAATCCATACCATCAGTGCGCATAGGAACGCCATAGAGCTTCGCATTATAGGTGCGGAAGGTGTTTAAGCAACCAATAAAGCTGGGTTCTTCACAAATGACGCCGTCGCCTTCGTTCAAAAGAACCTTAGCCGTCAGGTCGGCACCCTGCTGCGAGCCGCTGACAATGATGATATCATCGTTTTCTGTGCCAATACCCTCTTGCTTCTTCATGCGATCCAGCACGAGCTGCTTTAAAGGCGCATAGCCCTCTGAAATACCATATTGTAAAGCCGTAATAGGCTCTTGGTCTAAAATATCATTACAAATTGCCTTAATGTCTGCAACCGGAAAGCTTTCGGGTGCAGGCAGGCCACCTGCAAAGCTAATCACATCCGGCTGACCGGCAACCTTAAAAATTTCTCTGACAGCCGACGCCTTAACGCCTAACATCTTGTCTGAAATGAGATTTGAAAAATCCATATTTGCCACTCCTTTTTACTCTATGCCAAAGAACCGTTTCCCGTTTTCTTTTGTGATGCGGGCAAGTTCTTCTTCTGTCATGTCTTTTAACTCTGCCAACTGTTTGGCAACAAAGCAAACCTTGCTGCTGTCATTTCGATGCCCACGATGGGGCTCAGGCGAAAGATAGGGGCAATCAGTTTCAATCAAAAGCCTATCTTTCGGCACAGCCTTTGCTGCCTCCTTGGCTTTTTTGCCGTTTTTAAATGTAACAGGACCGGCAAAAGAAATATAAAAACCCATAGAAACCAGCTCAGCTGCCATTTCGCTACTGCCTGAATAGCAATGCATCACACCGTTATAATACCCTGACCGACGAATGACCGATAAGGTATCGGCATGGGCATCACGGTCATGAACAATATAGGGCAGTTGCAGTTCTTGTGCCAACTGAATCTGCTGCAAAAACCAAAACATTTGCTTGTCCCTGTCTGCCTCATCATAGTGATAATCCAAACCAATTTCGCCAATCGCCACGACTTTTGGTTGCCGTGCCAAATGGCAAATAGCCTCTAAATCAGCCTCGCTCATAGTTTGAGCATCATAAGGATGAATACCAACAGCCGCATAAATAAAATCGTGCTTTTGTGCCAGCTCCACACTTTTTTGTGAGCCAGAAAGGTCGGCACCCACATTAACCACAAGGTCAACACCGGAGTCAAAAATCGACTCAATCACTTTACCTCTATCTTCATCAAAACGCCCATCATCTAAATGAGCGTGGGTATCAAAATACATGATATTATCTCCTTAACCCTGGGGCTGATAGCCCACATCCTCCGGTAGATGATCGCCGGAAGCCGCTGTCACAGCCAATGCATCACAACGCTCGTTTTCCGTATGTCCATCGTGACCCTTCACCCAAACAAAGGTGGTTTCATGCTGGTTCATTAAATCTAAAAGCCGTTGCCACAAGTCAGGATTCAGGGCTTTTTCTTTGTTGCTTTTAATCCAGCCCTTTTTCTTCCACCCATAAACCCAGCCCTGATTCACAGCATCCACAACATATTTACTGTCGCTGTAAACCGTAACCCTGCAGGGCTCTTTGAGCTGCTCTAAGCCACGAATCACGGCTAATATTTCCATGCGGTTATTCGTGGTAAGAGCGTAACCACCGGATAGTTCCTTTTCATGAGCACCGTAACGCAAAATTGTGCCATAACCGCCGGGGCCGGGGTTACCTGAACACGCACCATCAGTAAACATGGTAATCTCTTTTCTATCAGCCATGATATGCCTCCAGTTCCTGTGTGATAGCACTCACAAGCTGATTGGTTAATTCTTCAGCGGATAATGCCGATACCAGCCCAGCGGCGCACTTATGACCGCCACCGCCAAATTTAGAAGCCAGCACAGCCAAATCAATATTTTCCTTGCAACGAAGGCTCGCCTTAATACCGCCGCCCTCACGACTTTTTAGAATAACACTCACTGCCACGCCTTCAACCGAAAGAACCGTGTTTGGCAGCTCCTCCACTTCTTCATGACTGAGTCCATACTGCTCTAAAAAGCTGTCAAAGCACTCCAGCACTGCAATTTGTCCATCATTATATAATTTAATTTTATCTGCCAAAACACCGGTGAACTTCAGTTTCTTCAGCTTGACGGTATCATATAAATGTCGCGTGATGGCACGATGGTCCAAGCCGCCTTTTAACAATTCTGCCGCAATCAGATGCGTGCGGGATGTAACATTGGAATATTTAAACTGACCGGTATCTGTAGAGATACCGGTATAGAGTGGTGCTAATGTTGTTTTGGGCAAAGTGTCACACATACCGACAATCAGTAAATATACCAATTCGGCACAAGCTGCACTCTCCGGCTCCGTGTAATGCAAATCGCCAAAGAATGTGTCGGCATAGTGATGGTCCACAACCAGGCGCTTGTGTGCTGATAAAAACAAGGGTTCAAGGCTGCCCAATCGTGCCGAAGCACCACAGTCTAACGCCAGAGCCACATCAAACTCTGTCATATCCCCCGTCAGGCTATAGCCATCATTTAAATAATGATAGCGCGCAGGAAGCTCCTTTTCTAAAAACACAACGGCATGTTTACCCAAGGAAGTAAGAGCCGCTTTCATGGCAAAGGAAGACCCCAAGGCATCGCCATCGGGGTTTATGTGGGTAAAAATCGCCACGCTTTTTGCTTGTTCTAAGGCTGTTTGAATTTCCTGTAACTTCATCACATTACTCACCCTGTGTTGATTTTAAAAGCTCTGTAATCCGTGCGCCATGCTCAATGGAATGGTCCAGTTCAAACACCGGCTCTGGCGTGTAACGCATTTTCATGCGGGCACCAAGTTCACGGCGTACATAGCCGGCAGATTTTTTCAAGGCAGCAATCGCGTCTTTTTGCTCTGCCTCGCTGCCTAAAACGCTGATATAAATTTTCGCATACCGAAGATCAGGGGTTACGTTCACCGTTACCACGCTGGTCATCATGGGAATACGAGGGTCCTTCATGGTTCTGATAATGTCAGACAGTTCTTTTCTGAATTCTTCGTTAATTCTGCCAATTCTGTTTGCGCTCATATGACATCCTCCGCGTTACATGGCTGTCTGCCACTTTTTCTTATTTTTCAACCTCAACCATCTTGAAACCTTCTACAATGTCGCCTTCTTTGATGTCATTAAAGTTTTCAATTCCTAATCCACACTCATAGCCGGAATTAACTTCTTTTACGTCATCTTTAAAACGTTTTAAGGATGCAAGCTTACCTTCGTGAACAACAATACCGTCACGCACCAAGCGAACCTGTGTATTTCTAGAAATCGTACCATCTAACACATAACAGCCGGCGATGGTACCCACACCGGAAACCTTAAAGGTCTGACGAATTTCGGCATGACCGGTCACTTCCTCGCGGAAGGTTGGCTCAAGCATACCCTTCATAGCCGCTTCTATCTCTTCAATCGCATGATAAATGACGCGGTAAAGACGAACATCAACGCCCTGGCGTTCAGCAGATGCTGCTGCTCCGGGGTCAGGACGCACGTTAAAGCCAACAATGATGGCATTGGAAGCCGAAGCCAGCATAACGTCAGATTCACGGATGGCGCCAACACCACCGTGGATAACCTTAACACGAACTTCCTCATTAGAAAGCTTTTCAAGAGACTGACGAACCGCTTCAACAGAGCCTTGTACATCAGCCTTAACAATAATATTCAAATCCTTAACCTGACCTTCTTTAATACGGTCAAACAAATCATCCAGTGTAACGGCTGTGTGAGCTTTTATGCGTTCCTCTTTAAGCTGCTGCTTTCTTTGTTCCACAACAGTTTTTCCGAGACGTTCATCTGTAATAACATAGAACATATCTCCGCCATCGGGTGTTTCAGAAAGACCTGTGAGTTCAACCGGAACAGAAGGAGCTGCTTTTTTAATTTTTCTTCCTTTATCATCCAGCATAGCACGAACATGACCAATTGCAGTGCCCGCAACCACAATATCGCCCACACGCAATGTACCGTTCTGCACCAAAACCGTGGCTACGGGACCTCTGCCTTTATCCAAACGGGATTCAATAACCGTACCGCTTGCTTTGCGGTTGGGGTTTGCTTTTAAATCACGCATTTCGGCAACCAAAAGCACCATTTCTAAGAGGCCTCCAATGTTCAGCTTCTGTTTTGCAGAAACCTCCACACAATTGGTATCGCCGCCCCATTCTTCGGGAATCAGCTCGTGTTCTGTTAAACCCTGCTTAATGCGGTCGGGGTTTGCACCCTCTTTATCAATTTTGTTAATGGCAACAATAATGCTGACATTGGCAGCCTTGGCGTGGTTAATTGCCTCAATGGTCTGAGGCATAACACCG
>JAZOBC010000042.1:0-4993 GCA_045595795.1 Clostridia bacterium
GGTGTTTCAGAAAGACCTGTGAGTTCAACCGGAACAGAAGGAGCTGCTTTTTTAATTTTTCTTCCTTTATCATCCAGCATAGCACGAACATGACCAATTGCAGTGCCCGCAACCACAATATCGCCCACACGCAATGTACCATTCTGCACCAAAACCGTGGCAACGGGACCTCTGCCTTTATCCAAACGGGATTCAATAACCGTACCGCTTGCTTTGCGGTTGGGGTTTGCTTTTAAATCACGCATTTCGGCAACCAAAAGCACCATTTCTAAGAGGCCTTCAATGTTCAGCTTCTGTTTTGCAGAAACCTCCACACAAATGGTATCGCCGCCCCATTCTTCGGGAATCAGCTCGTGTTCTGTTAAATCCTGCTTAATGCGGTCGGGGTTTGCACCCTCTTTATCAATTTTGTTAATGGCAACAATAATGCTGACATTGGCAGCCTTGGCGTGGTTAATTGCCTCAATGGTCTGAGGCATAACACCGTCATCAGCGGCAACAACCAAAATTGCAATATCCGTTACCTGTGCACCTCTGGCACGCATAGCGGTAAAGGCTTCGTGACCGGGTGTATCTAAAAACGTAATTTTCTTGTCGTGAATCCGAACTCTGTGTGCACCGATGTGCTGTGTAATACCACCGGCTTCCGTATCGGTGACGTTAGTGCTACGGATAGCGTCTAACAATGAAGTTTTACCATGGTCAACGTGACCCATAACAACGACAACAGGAGAACGAGGCTCTAAATCTTCCGGTGCATCTTCTTTTTCTGCATCGGCAAAGAGAACTTCTTCGTTTGTTAAAATAATTTCGTGTTCAACAATAACACCCATATCTTCAGCAATCAGGGATGCTACATCGAATTCAATGGTTTGGCTGATAGCAGCCATAATGCCCAGTGTCATCAGTTTTTTGATGATTTCTGTCGGTGAAACACCCATGCGGGAAGCAAGCTCACCAACTGAAATCTCGTTGGGAATTAAAACGGTCTTTTTCTCTTGTTTCACCTTCTGCTCTTTCACGGGCTGGGGCTTATTCTTCATGTTGGCTGTGCTGTTATCGCGCTGACGATTTGCACCTTTTTTCAGCTTCTGCTTTTTCACGCCATCTTGAGACACGTTAGTGGGAACCAATTCTTCCAGCTTTTCAGTATCCAATTTGTTTACATCGACAACCGTCTGACGAGTGTCCACATGACGAACCTTACGCTTAATAGGCTCGTTTAAAATTTCAACAGGAGCTTCCTCCGGCACTTCTGCTGCCTGAGGTTCTGCTCCTTGCTTTTCTTTCTTGTCTTTTTTCTGAGGTGCTTCCGGTGCAGGCGCCTTCGCCTTGCCAAAATCAGGAATTGCCACCGCTTTATCAAAGCGACGGGTAAATACCTCGAATATAATGTCAAGCTGGTCTTCCTCCAACACGCTCATATGATTTTTAATTTCATAACCATATTCTGCTAAAAGAGCAATTAGCTCCTTTGAATTAGAATCCAGCACCTTTGCCAATTCATGTACTCTCACCTTCATCATGATACACACCTCCGAAAATTTACGCAGCCATAAAAGTCAAATTCAGCTGCTCCCCTTTGACCCGTCGGTCAACTAATCTGTACATTTTTCTCTAAGAGCCGAAACAATTTCCTCATATATTTCATCCTGTACCGGACCGCGAAATGCCCGATTTAATCGCTTTTGCTTCACCAGCGTTTGAGCACAGGCAGCCTTTTTGCAGATATAAGCGCCTCTGCCATTTTGCTTACCTGTTTCATCTAAGCTGATGCCCGATTCATTTTTTACAATACGCAAAAGCTTCTTTTTTGGAAATTTCACACCGCAGCAGATACACTCTCGCGTCGGTTCATGTACAGACTTCATAAATTGCTTATGCCTCCGGTTTAATATCTATCTTCCAGCCGGTCAGTTTAGCGGCTAAACGTGCGTTTTGTCCTGCCTTACCGATTGCCAGAGAAAGCTGATGAGCCGGAACAACCACGCGGGCTGAATGACTTTCTTCATCAATTTCCACGCTGACAACCTCTGATGGGCTCAGAGCCTCATTAATAAAGCGAACCGGGTCATCAAAATATTTCACAATATCTATTTTTTCCCCGTTTAATTCATCGCATACATACTGCACACGGCTTCCTCTCGGTCCTACACAGGAGCCAACAGCATCCACGTTGGGATCGCTACTAAAAACAGAAATTTTACTTCTGGAACCGGCTTCTCTGGCAATGGTTTTAATTTCAACTACACCATCAGATAATTCCGGAACTTCCTGTTCAAACAGGCAGCGCACTAAACCGGGATGAGTTCTGGACAGCGTCAGTTTCGGACCCTCACGGGTTGATTTAATGCCCACAACAAAAAAGCGCATACGAACACCTGGCACATAAACCTCACCGGCAAGCTGCTCGTTTTGGGGCAATTCCGCTTCCTGCTCACCGTCAACCTGAACTGTAACAGAATGAGCGTCAACCTTTGTAATCACACCGCTGAGCAAGGTGTTTTCCTTGCCGCGATAATATTCATAAGCATTTTCGTTTTCAGCTTCATTAATGCGCTGAACCACAACCTGCTTCGCGGTTTGTGCAGCGATTCTGCCGAAATCCTTAGGCAGAATTTCAATATTCACCAAATCGCCTACCTGATAGCGAGCGTCGATTGCCTGCGCTTCTGACAGAGCAATTTCAAGGTTTGCATCCTGCACTTCTTCAACAACTTCCTTTTGCTGACAAAGTGTGATGGTGCCTGTTTTTCTGTCAATGGTTGCTTCCACGTTCTGAGCATGACCATAGTTTTTCTTGTATGCCGCAATCAATGCTTTTTCAATTGCTTCGAGAATGACTTCTTTATCAATGTTTTTACTTGCAGATAATTCTGTCAACGCGGACATAAACTCTTGATTCATGATATTTCTGACCTCCACATCATAATTCCCATCTATTTTTAAAAAATAACTGCTAATCGAATAGACGCTGCCTTGTCAAGCGGTACTTCCATCAGTTCCTGCTCATAGCGTAGCGCCACAACCCCATCATAAAAACCGGCAAGCTCTGCCGTAAATTCCTTCAAATTGTTAACAGGGGCATATAACTTAACATCCACCTCATGACCGATAAAAGCAAGAAAATCTGATTCTCTTTTGAGCTGACGGTCAAGTCCGGCAGAAGAAACCTCTAAAGAATAGGCTGAGGGAATCGGGTCCTGAGCATCCAATTTTTCAGAAAGTGCTACACTGACCGCTTCGCAGTCATCAATGGATACGCCACCTTCTTTATCAATATAAACACGCAGAACGCTTGTTTTGCCTTCCTTTTTGAATTCCACATCCCATACAGAAACATCTGCAGCAGCTGCAATGGGCTCTGCCATTTCAAACACAAGCTGCTCAATTTTGGAATATGCCATAATACAATCTCCTTGTTGCTTGTAAATTCTGTAATACAATGCGAAAGAGTGGGTTCAGCCCACTCTTTCAACAACCACTTATTTACGCAAGCATTTCGCTTTAAACGCACAAACCACATAGTACCATGCAAAAGCAGATATATGTGCAGAAATCCTCAAAGCGGGGATTATCTGTGGTTTGCAAAGCATTCGCTGCAATACACCGGTCTATCTTCCTTGGGTTCAAAAGGAACCTGTGCTTCTTTACCACAATCAGCACAAATAGCCGTATGCATCTCTCTGGACTGCCTTAAGCTGTTCTTTCTTGCGATTCTGCATTCTTTGCAGCGAGTCGGTTCATTTTCAAAACCTTTTTCTGCATAGAATTCCTGTTCGCCGGCTGTGAATACAAATTCTGCACCACAATCCTTACAAACCAACGTCTTGTCTTCGTACATGTGTTTTCCCTCACTTTGATAAATAAAAAATATAATGTAAGAAGGAGAATCCTCCTTATTACCAAAACCACACAACACAACTAAACACTTGCTATGTTACTTCCTGCTTTTGCGATAAAAACTTTGCAACCTTATGCTTAATACGCTGCAGGGCATTATCAACCGACTTCGGGTCCCTACCCAAGCGGATAGCAATTTGCATATAATGCTCACCATTTAGGTGATACATCAAAACCTTTGCTTCAAACTCTGACAATACCTTGTCAATCCGGTCTTGCGTTGCAAGCACACTTTCTTTTTCAATTATAAGCTGTTCCGGATCAGCACTGCCTGTCTCGCCTGTGTAACTGATGTGTTCTATAAATTCTGCCCCGCCGCTTTCATCCAACGAAACGTAGGTGTTAAGCGGCAAGTGCTTTTGCCTGGTAGACATTTTCACAGCAGACAAAATCTGTCTTTTAATACAAAGCCTTGCAAAGGTTTTAAAACTGACATTCTTTTCGGCTTCAAACCCCAGAATGGCTTTATAAAGACCAATCATGCCTTCCTGAATCACGTCTTCACGATCTGCCCCCATCAAAAAATATGATCCGGAGCAACTCTTGGCATAATCCCTATATCGGCTAACGAGCTTTTCCATCGCCTGAGAATCACCGTTTTTAGCAAGGACAACCAACGCTTCATCACTTTGTTCTAAATGGCTTGATTGCTTACCTTGATGAAGGTGTAAAAGAAACTCGGGCACAGAAAGAAACCTCCTGCCAAAACATAAGTCTTTGCCACCATTATATGATAAATACGGTGAAAAGTCAAGCATAATTGTAAAATTTTTTCAATTTTTAGATGGTTAAAATTTTTTTAAATTTTCTCTTGATTTTTGAATCATTCTATGTTATAATTATTTATCGTTGAGTCGGGGCGCCCGTTTTGGAGAGGTGGCTGAGCTGGCCTAAGGCGCACGATTGGAAATCGTGTAACGGCTAATACCCGTTCGAGGGTTCGAATCCCTCCCTCTCCGCCATAAAAATAACTGCATTGCCATAAGGTGATGCAGTTATTTTTTTCTTGCAAAAAATAGATGCATGTGATACAATAAGCCATGTAATCTCCTGAAGTTTCGCAATAGAAAGTATGGTGAGAAAATGAACA
>JAZOBC010000043.1:0-11266 GCA_045595795.1 Clostridia bacterium
AGGATTTACAGCATTTTTGCCGCCACGTACATAAATATATGTGACTTTACCACCATAACCGAGCAATCTGAAATCATTGGAGGTCAGATCGGTAGCACCGGCTCTGCTTTCCGGAATCATATTAATTCTGGAGTTGTTTGCACTGTATACGAGACCAACATCAAAGCTACCATAACTTTGACCAATAATGGAGCTATTTGTCAGGTTCAGCGATCTTGTCGCAAAGTCAAAGTCTTTGTACAAAGCGGTGATATAACCGACTTTCATAGAATGGAAACGAACGATATCACCGGGCTTGAGTGCTGAAACATCAGAAGCCAGAGAATCAATAGCAAGGTAAGATTTGATTGTGCCATTAACGGAGAGGTTTACACCATAAACCGTGTCACCGTCTTCATCAACGGTTCTAAACACAGAGTCAACTAAACCAACTAATGCACCGGTTGACACGCCGCCGGCAGCGTTGACATCGTCAACCAAAACTACAACAGCACCTGCTGTACCATAAATGTCCGTATCAAAGGAGGAGAAGGTATATTCATAACCGCCGGCAATAACGCCACTATCAATGGAGTATTCCATATCATCCTCACGGGCTGCAGCTGCTTTAGGAATTGCAAAGAATTTGCAGTCACCGCCAACAGAGAACCGTGCCGCAGTATATTTGTATGAGGTGTAGGGACCAACAACACTACCTTCATATTTCATGGTTGTAAACGCGATATTGCGAGTGAGGCTGTTGTTAATGTCGGTGGTATTATTCATGTAAATGTATTCACCGGGTGTTTCTGCTGCTGCATAGTCAATCGCAGTCAGTCTGGGTTCAGCTTCGTTGTTCTTGCGATAACGAACCAGACGCTGTGCATCAGTTAAAGTATTGAAGGTTTCCTTCGTCAAAGTAGAAGACGCAGTACGAACACCATCAATGGTAACGTTGTTAGCCAGCTTTAAGATGTCCATCTTACCATCTTCATTAAAGATTTTCACAGTAACATTGCCGCTTAAGCCGCTACCATCTTTGGCTGCTACAATCCAACCATATTTATAGTCAGAGGATGCATATTCAAGAGCCACCACTCTACCCGCTTCGTCTAACAGGAAGTCCTGTTCAACACCGGGCATTACGCTGCCCCAGAATGTGCCAAATGCATCATTCACGTCATATTTTACATCACCGATGGTAACAGTATTAGCAGATTTGGAATAGCCGCTGATTGTACCGGTGACTTTGTCCTGACAAATGATGATGGTATAGAGCTTTTTATCTTCAGAAGCCTGATAGCTGAGTAGCTGACCAACAGAAATGGCACTGAAATCAGTCTTGATGAGGTTGTCGCCATCCTTTACATAAACCTGATAGGTCACATCATCGCTTCTCAGTTCAACACTTGCGTTAGCCAATTCGTTATCATAAATAGCCATACCGCCTAAACCGTTTTCCACACGAGATACCTTTAAATAGGAAGGATCTTCTGCAAAAATGGTTTCATAAACGTTGTCTTCATCAGCATCAATCAGGGTTAATGTGACAGTGTCTTTTGTAAAGTATGTGGCAGCATCGCCCTTGGAATATGCCTTACCGTTATAAATGAAGTTATAAGCGGGATCAATTTTATATTCCTCGTCATCTGCATCAGTTAAATAACCATTTGTGATAGCGCCACAATCTTTAGCAGATAAGGTTACAACGTCTGTGTTGATAGGAGCAACAAAGGCAATGGTGTCTTTGCCGTCAATATCCTGATAATACACGTCAACCTGATAACCTAAGAGACTGCTGTCAACGGAACCGTAGAACTTCTTGCTGCCCAGCATGATACCGCCATTCACAGCACCGGATGCGCTATAAAGAGAAGAAAATTCGGTTGCTGTGATGATGCCGCGTTTCTTTTCCAGTCCACGGATGGAGTTTAAAATAGAAGCATCTTTCACGATTTCCTTATCCTTAAAGCCTTCCAGCATCAGCATGTCAGCCTTTGCTACGCGTGCAAGGAAATAGATTGCTTCATCAGCAGTAAAGGTATCATCAATACCCTTGTTCATGCCAATGGATAAAATGTTTGCATAGGATAAATATCCTGTGGGATAACCACCGCGAGAAGCTGCCTGTTCGCCATAGCCTAAAAGAGCGACAGCCATGCGCAGTGCCTGCGCATAGGTTACGGGGTTTTCGGGGTTAAATCTCTCTGCCTGTGAAATCATATTGAGAGACAGAGCTGTGTAAATTTCCTGTGCATATGCGTGGCTTGCGGCCACATCACCAAATGTAGCTTCACCAATGCCGGGAACATCTTCATAAGCCAGACGTACCAGACCGGCTACCATTTCTGCACGGGTGACGGTTTCACCGGAAAAAGTAAGACCGTTTGTTAAATAGGAAACCATAGCGGTATTACCATCTAACGCTACCGTAGCTGAAACACCCATCGGTGCTACAGAAAGCAAGCATAAAATGGAGACTAAAAACAGGGTTAAAAACTTTTTCATTCTGCCACACCTCCGTTTGTATGATTAGAAAGCCAAGTTCTTGCATTTAAGAGCATGGTCACTGCCTGCGCTCTTGTGGTATCGCTGACAGGAGCAAAGCTACCATCACCCATACCATTTAAAAGACCTGCGTCAACCATTGCAGCAATGTAACCTGCTGCATAGGGAGCCATAGAGTCTGCATCGTTGAATTTACCGTCAACGGAGCCTTCGGTCAGCTTCAGGAAACGACCCAGCATGGTTGCTGCATCCTGTCTGGTAACAGGTGCATTTGCATTGAAGTTGCCTTCAGAGTCGCCACCAACGATGCCTGCAGCAGCTGCAGCATTGGCATAAGAAGCATACCAAGCATCCGCCGATACATCACCGAAACCATGGTTATCAGCCAAAGCGACATCAAAGAGTTCGCAAAGAAGCTTTACAAATTCGCCTCTTGTAACGGTTTTGTCGGGACAGAAGCTGCCATCCTCATAACCGGAAGCAGCACCGATAGCTGCCATTTCGCTGATGGCTTTTTCTGCCCAGTGACCGCTGATGTCATTAAAGCGAGCAGCACTGCCCTGGTTTGCACCCTCATTATAATCGGGTTCGGTCTTGTTAGCTTCTTCGAACTGATTCACAGTTTCAGAAGCACTGGGACCCCATGAGGAGATACCGCCACCGAAACCGCCGGTATAACCGCCGCGGTTGTCATCTTCTTCTTCGTCTTCAACTTTCTCAGCCAACTCTGCTTCATAAGCTACGGTAACAAGAGAAGCAAAATTGCTCTTTAAGGCTGAGAGGTCAGTCAGGTCTGAGAGCTTGCCGTAAAGGTTTTGGAATACCACTTCGGGATTGATCAAAGAATCATAATCGGTTCCGGCTGCAATGACATTTTTGAAATAGGTCGTTTCAGCCGTTTCACCGCGAACAACGTTTTCTAAGCCCTTCCAGGTGGTAACAGATTTAACCTCTTCCATCATGCCTGCGCCATACACATCAGCCAAAGCAGAGGTTGTTTTTAAATCAAGACCGGCAACCGCTGTTAAATAAGAAGCTTTAACAGCCGCGTCCATATCGGTATACTGTGCTAAACAGTCAATATCCAGTGTTGCATCCTTGAGGTAATCTTCATAATCTTCTAATTCCTCAGGTGTTGCGCCGTTCTGCAGCATGTATAATGCAACGGAACGCTGCATTTCACTCTGGAATTGACTTTCGGTGAAGCCAGGTGCTGCGGGACGAACCGCAAATAAATATTCAGATGTATAAGTAATATCAGGCAGTTCCAGTGCAACATTTAAGGGTGTTAAAAACCCTTCAATTTCACCACTGGTGGCAGAGCCATTTACATTGCCTAAGAGTGCTTCCAGTTCACCGCTGTTGATGTGAATAAACACGGTGGAATCCTTTTTAGTAGCACCGCTTGCAACGTTCAC
Source organism: Clostridia bacterium (assembly GCA_045595795.1). GTDB lineage: Bacteria > Bacillota > Clostridia > UBA1381 > UBA9506 > UMGS755. The sequence continues at coordinate 3,906 of JAZOBC010000043.1, forward strand.
CTTATACTGTCCGGTTGTGAGGTTGGCAGGTAAATTAATCACAAGATTGAAATTACCGGATGCATCAGCCATAGTCACATCAATCACAGCCGGCAGATTCGAAGCGCTCACCGCATCTGCACTGTCTGTTGATCTCAAAATAAAAACTGAAACCAGGCTGCCGGCTGTTGCGCCTGTGCCGTTAATGGTCAGAACCTCTGACGCATAAGTATAGTTCACAGTCAGCTCAGCTGCACTGGCAGGCACAACCAGCATAGTTGTCAAAATAAAAAGTGCTGTTAAAAGTGCCAGTATTTTTTTCATTTTCATAAAACCCGTTCCTTTCCTCTGCGGTATTGGATTTTTAAGCTAAATTTTTATTGCAGGCGTAAAAATCCATTGCAGAAACAATCTCCGCCCGCAGATATACTCAATCTAAGCCGTGGCGAAACGCCCGACTTTGCTATCTTGCTGTGATATTACCACTCAAATCACCGCAAGATGGCTGCAGTGTGTCCATTCCGTTCCATAAATAGATGCGATAGGTGCTACCACCCGTAGACGGTACCGAAACACGCAAGGTGCCGTCGCTACTCGTATCGGAAAGACCTTTCACCAATCGTCCCTGGGCATCATAGATGCCAATTAACATAACGGTTTTAGTATCTTTACTATAGGGCATCGTTGCAGAAACCACACCACCGGTTGTGCTAACCGATAGTTCGCTTACGTCCATGTGGCTGAAAATGCCCGATTCCCAGGTGCTTGCCCCATCCGAAACATTCACCTTATAAAGTCCTGAGGCAAAGCTTTCAGGCAACAAAAGATTCAACGAAAAGTTACCTGCATTGTCGGAATATACTGCTTCCATCAAAGCAGGCTGTGAGGCCTGGCTGACCTGCCCTGCGCTCACCGAAGCGCCCAAAACATAAACTGAAAGCACCTGATTTGCTTTTGCACCCGAGCCGCTGAGCACAATTCTTGAACCTGTGTAGTCCAAATCAGCTGTGAGCGCTGCTGCACCCACCACAGGAACAAGTTGCATTAAAAGCAGCACGCATGCCATTAAAAATATGAAAACCTTTTTCATTTTCATTCACCCCATTATAGGTACCAACGCAAAATTTTATGAAGCATCTCTCTGCTTCATAGTTTAAAAGCGGGGTTGCCGTTTCGTTATTTATCTGATACGACAACCCCAACAATGTACAACATATTTAATAAGAAGATATTTTGAAAGAAGAAAGCCTTTCGGCGATTCCATTCATGCCTTCCCCGCAAAGGGAAGCTTCCATTTTTTGCGCCCCTTGCCTCGCGTGCCCTTTAGGGTAAGGGGAGAGGGCCACGAAGTGGCGAGGAGATACCGAATCCCTCCTGAAATCCTTGCGGATTTCTTCCCCCCTCGCGTGCCCGGAACGGGTATTAGGCAAGGGGGGCCTTCGTTCATGCCTTCCCCTTGAGGGGAAGGTGGCAAAACCGCAGGTTTTGACGGATGAGGTGGAAAAAGTTTTTCCCTTATCTAATATAACGGCGCTGCGGGCCTACACCTCATCAGTCACCTATTGGTGACAGCTTGCCCTCAAGGGGAAGCCTTTGGGAGGGGGGCAAGCCCCTCCCCTTCGATTACGCATCTGTTACAAATATCTTCTTATTTCATTTTATAAAATTATTTAGTTCAGTGCACCGCCTGCAACAGCGTAAACCGGCTGCAGAGCAGAATTGCTGTTCCAGAGGAACACTTTGTAGCTTGTGCCGTCTTCAACAGGAGCGTTGACAGACAGTTTGCCGTCTGCACTTGTGTCGCTCTTGGCAACAACTAATTCTTTGCCGTCCCCTTTGTAAATAGCAACAAACAGAACTGTGCCAGCATTAGCTGAGTAGTTCATATATGCGGAAACCGTGCCGTTTTCTGCTTTCACGTTCAGGTCAGATGCCTTGTAGTAAACAGCAGGCCAAATTCCACGGTCCAGTTTCACATAATTGCCGTTTGCCAAAGCACTGGCATCAGCTGCAGCACCTGCTGCGGTGATAACAGAAGCGTCGTCAGCTAACTTATCTGTCAGGCCTCCAACAGTTAAAGCAGAGGTTGCCGCATCCATCAGATTGAGGATGCCGCCATTGCTTTCAACGCCGGCTGCACCGGATGCCAAAACATCTGCTGCAATAGCAGAGGCTGCAGTTTCACCTGCGGGAATGTATTCCATGGTGATGTCATCAACTAAGAAGTTGTTTTGAGTGTCCTCAATAATTGCAAGAGTGACCTCAGTAACCGCACTGTTAGCTGTCTGTTTATCTCCTGTGTAATTTGCACCATAATAGTCATAGTCGACTGCAATAGGCTCAGCGTTCAGCTTCACGCCGTCTAAATAGAAGTCGATGGTGTTCACGGAGCCTTCTGCGCCGTCAGAAACATGAATTTCATAATCCAATCTGTACCATTTGTCTTTTTCAATCTGTACGCCGACACTGTAAGCATCACTTAAGGTTGCGTTTCTCAGGTTCAGTATACTATCGCTGTAAATAATCATTGCCGGCTGAGACATAACGGAACTGTTCACAGGGTTCGCGGGTTTCAGAGTCAGCTGCATACGCACGTTATTATCAACACCGTTGGGCATCATCAAAGAAAGACCGCCGCGAACAGTGGAACTGGGTTCAATCTTATTGCGAACCAGAGCATTCTTCGTGTCAACTGCAAACTGCTTCCAAATTCTTTGAGTTGAAGCCCAGGACATAACTCTATCGCTTGCGGGCTTAACTCCGGAGCCATCAATAACCGTAGCACCGGTGGTTGCAGAATAGCTCACACCGGCAGAGGTCAGACCAAAGGTTTCAAAATCAATGTTCTTAAAGAGGTTAACCGGTTCAACCGTGTTTCTATCAGCAGGCACGTAACGGATGGTGAAGTTGTCAATCTCGGTGCCGAAATTTGCTTCTGCAGATTCCTTGTTTTGAACCCACCAATACCATTTCTTCATTCCTGCAGTATTTCCACTCGGTGCACCTCTTTTCTCTAATGAGCCGTTAATATACAAGTCGTGCGTTGCATCTGATTTCAACACAAGCGTATGGTGAACCCACTCGCCAACAGGTGAAACGACGATACCGCTGCCATTTGAAACTTTACCGGTGGAAGGGGCGATACTCTCCGCACCCGTTCCGGGATTCCAGGCACCGTCGGCATAGCCTATGTTGCGCCACACATTCAAATCGTCTACCTTCATGTCATAATCCACGCGGATGTCAAAAACGGTTCCGTTGGTCGCATGCGGGTTTGTGTTCGTCAGCTGAGTTTCACGGTTATTGTTGAGCCACATGTTAATCTGCTTGTTTGCCTCGCCATTCGCAGCGATTGTTCCGGACATCTTCACAGCTCTACCGTCAACACCGGTGCCGCCGTCTACGTCGGTAATGGTTGTGCCGCTCGGTGCTGCGCCCCAGTCCTCGGCTTCCGTTAATTCTTTAGCCAAAAAGCCTTCTTCAGGGATGCCTCCAGGTAGGGTTTCCGTCCAATATTTCATGTTGTCAATCAAAAAGGTGCTTTCAGCGTCAACCGCAGTATTAGAAAAATGATAAATCCACAGGTACGGGTAGCTGCCTCTGCCGAAAACGCCCTGCACGAAGTCACCGTCCAAATAAATTTCACTGTAATAAGAAACCGGAGAAGTACTATAGCAACGGTTGCGGACAGCGACCGTGTGCCATCCGTTATTCACTACTTCTTTTTCATAGACAGTCGTCTTTCCGACAGGGATATCAATTATCCATGTAGAATTACCTTCAGTCGCACAGTCATAGCTCAAATTCATACGTGTAGCAAATCCGGTACCATCAATCTTAAAGTCCCAGGATATCCACGCAGCGTTACCATCAACGTGCTGTTTTCCGCTGGCAGGCTCACCGGTCTGCAGATAAATTAAATTTGTCTGGGAAGCAGCAGTCGCCTTGGTATTCCACTGCAATGCCAGACCATTTTCTGCATCGCGCTGCACACCGGAAAAAGTGTTCGTTGCCTGTAGAACAGCATTACCACTCGGTTTAGCAGCAGTTGGGACAGTGGATGAAGAATCTGTTGAAAGTCCGGAAAAATCATTGAAAAGTGCGCTGTCTGCCGCACTTACGGTCATGGGGAGAGTCATGCAGCCCGCAACCATCAGCACGCTGAGGGCGAGGCTCATTAATTTTTTAAAATTTTTCACGCTAAAACATCTCCTATCTTTATTGATATATTGCGCCGCCATTGGCGGCTGTTAAGATTGTTTCTTTGGGAGAGGTTGGGGTTATAGCCTTCCTTTTTTTGCCTCCCCTGTGTAAAGGGAGGCTTCCATTCATGCCTTCCCCTCAAGGGGAAGGCTTTTTCTCTCCCAAGGAAAAATCATTATTTTAAATAGGTAAATTAACGGCTGTTAAAACGATCTAACTGTGCTTGTTTGATTTCAACAACACGCTCAACGCCCAATCTCTTCATTTCAGCAACGAAATCATCATAGCTTTCTAAGTCTGCGCCGCCGGTGATGAATCTGAGAACCTGTTCGTTTACGTAGTCGTCAATGTTGGTAACAAGCTGATTCAGCTCGTCTGCCTCTTCCTGAGTCGGAATAACGGTCGGCACAACGTGTGCATTCATGTTGGTCTTCCACAGCTGTTGTGCTTCCTTCTGAGCCGGCTCGGTGTAACGCAGGGCTTTGAACGCACCTGCAATCGGGTCACTCTCATGACCATAGCACCAGTCTCTGATGTAAGGCATAATTTTGTCGGTATCTGCCTTGATTTCGTCAACAAACTCAATCTTGCCGTCTACACGGTTCCAGGTTTGACCCTCAGGACCGATACCGCAAAGCAGAGTGCCGTCAACGGTGTAACCATAATCCAGATATCTGGCAGCTAATTCAATATCCTCACACTGAGTGGTGATGGCTGCGATTCTGGAAGAACCTGCAATACTATAAGCTTCGGGCATGTGACCGAATTCAGCTACCTGACCGCGTGTTGCGGTGGGATATGGCAGCGCCTTATAAGTAAAGTTATCGCCGGTTTCAGCAGAAGCCTGATTCCAAGCCAAAATACGGCTTAAGAAATAGTGTGTAACAGCTGCACGGCCATCTAACATTTTGTTGCCCACGGTGGTGTCATCAATAGAGATGAACTCCTTGTCTAACAAACCGTCTGCATACCAGTCGCGCATTAAGGCAAGCGCATCTTTAAACTTATCGGTCATGGGGCCGAATTCAACCTTGCCCTCGTCGTTGACATAATAAGTACATGCCGTGTTGAACGCACCGTAAATGAAAGGTGCATAACGGCTGTCGGTCATGAGCGGTCCTTCATAGGTCAGGGGGGTTGCCACGCCGTTATCCTTAAAGGTTTGCAGCATCACGGTCCAGTCGTCAATGGTTTCGGGATTGGCAATGTTTAACTTCTCCATCAAATCAGCACGAACCATGGGACCAATCCAGGGGTCGCTGTCTCTGTTACCGAGGTTAACGAAACCATAGAGGTCACCGTCTTCGGAGCGGATATACTTTTCACGTTCCGCATCAGACTTAACGCCTGCCATGAAATTGGGTGCATATGCTTCTGCGATTGCATCAAGCGGATAAATGATGCCTTCACGAATTGCATCCGCAGGGTTATAGGCGCTGCCCAGCCAGGTGTGAACAATAACGTCAGGATAGTCGCCGGAAGCAATTAACAGGTTAAATGCTTCGGTTGCATCACCGGTGGGGAACTGCCAAACGGCATTGATACCGGTACGCTTGGTGTATTCCTGATGAATCGGTGTGTCCTCATGGCTCAGATAAGCCGGGTCGGGCTTTAAGCTGGTCCAGAGGGTAAGCGTTTTGTCACCGGCGTTTGTGATGGGAAATGTATCACCATACACGGACTCGCCGATTTCAGGCTGCACGCCAACTGTGCCGCGTGTGCTTGTGCTGCCGCATCCTGCCAAAAGCAGAACCAGGGCAAGCATCAAAGCAACTGTTTTGAAAAACTTAGTTGACATTTTCATACCTTTCTCTCCTTTTTATAATAATTTTTTTATTCCATTCTGTAATCATTATAACATGTTGGGACTACAGAAAAAAGAAACAACTTTTTAGATTGACAATCAAATTTTTAGATTTTTGTTTTTTAACCCTTAACAGAACCAATCATAACACCCTTAACGAAATATTTCTGCAGGAAGGGGTAAACGCACAAAAGCGGCAGGGTTGCAACCACAATGGTGGCATATTTAATGGTCATTTCTATGGAGTCTTCCTTCTCCGTCAGCTCCAAGGTTTGGCTCTTAATCAAAAGGTCACGGAGCACAATCTGCAGAGGCACCTTGGTGGGGCTTTGCAGATAGATGGCGGGATAGAACCAGCTGTTCCAGAACGTGATGCCGTAATAAAGCACCATAACGGCAATAACGCTGCCGGAAAGCGGCAGAATGATTTTGCACAGGATGGTAAAATCGTTTGCACCGTCTAAGTGGGCTGATTCCTCCAGCGAATCGGGAATTGCCTGGAAGTTGGTGCGCATGATAATCATGTTATAAACTGAGAAGGAGCCGGTTAAGATAACAGACCACAGGCTGTCGTAAAGACCCAGGTCTTTAATGTTTAAATATGCCGGCACCAAACCGCCGTGAAAATACATGGTGAACAGCACGAAAAAGGTGAAGAGCTTGCCGAACAACACATTCTTGCGGGAGCTGAAATAAGCACCCAGAATGGTTAAGAACAAGCTGCAGCCAAGACCCACAATCACAATGATGAAGGTGTTCTTAAAGCCCATCCAAATTCTCGGGAAGGTTAAGATGGATTTATAGGCTGCAACGTTTGCATCCAACGGGAACCACAGAAGTCCGTGGTGTGCCATAAGCAGGTTAGAGTTACTGAACGAAGCCATGACAACATACAAAAGCGGATAGAGTGTGACTAAACCGGTGATGATGAGCACGATATAAACAAATGCGGAAAATGCTTTATCGCCGGCACTGGAACGAATTTTATTTTTGTTTCTTACCATAAGCTTGTTTCACCAACCTTTCCTGCAATCTGATTCACAATCACAAGCATGATAACATTGACTACATTATTAAACAGACCAACGGCTGTGGATAAACCCCAGTTAAAGTCCTGCAGACCTTTTCTGTAAACATAGGAGTTAATGATGTCTGCCGTTTCATAGGTCAAGGGGTTATACAGCAGAATGATTTTATCAGCACCTAAGTTCATAACCTGACCGATTCTCAGAATCAGCATAATGATGATGGTGGGCAGAATGGATGGAATGGAAACGTGAAGAATTTTTCTGATTCTGCCTGCTCCGTCGATTTCAGCGGCTTCATAAATCTCATGGCTCACACCGCAAAGTGCTGCAAAGTAGATAACCGAACC
>JAZOBC010000044.1:0-4665 GCA_045595795.1 Clostridia bacterium
AAGCAAATAAAAAAGCCCCTTTAGGGGCAAGCTGGTGAAATGGTTGCGGTTGGCAGACCTTTCGACGAGCCTATAGGCTCGGCCAGCATATTGCCCTAAGGGGGTAGTGCAAGCCACCGGCACGGCCGGTGGTTATGACTCGCCTCTTTTTGGGGTGGAAACCACCAGGAAGACCTTGACAAAAATGCCAAATCAGTATATAATCTTTAATGATATATTTACGATAGATAATCTCGGCAACAGATCGGAAAGGATTGTGCCTTTATGAATCAAAATAGCGGTGTTTTTATTATTTTTGCCTTTATTGTGGCGTTGGTGATTTCCTATGCAACCACGCCCCTTGCTAAACGTTTGGCTTTTAAAATCGGTGCGGTGGATGTCCCCAAAGATGGTCGCCGCATGCATAAAGAACCCAAGGCAAGGCTTGGCGGTCTTGCGATTTTTTGTGGATTTTTAATCAGTGTTTTGTGTTTTGCTGATTTCATTTTGCCAACAGGTTCAGCCAATTTGGGTCTTGTTGGTATCTTAGTTGGTGTAACCGTCATTGTGTTTTTGGGCATACTGGATGATGTGAAGCCTCGCCGCGCTATTTTAAAATTTTTGGTGCAGATTGTGGCAGCATCCATTCCGGTTCTTATGGGCGTACGCGTGTTTGTCATTACCAATCCTTTTACAGATGCTTTCATCACCTTGCCCACGTGGCTTTCCGTGGTTGGTAGTATCATTTGGATTGTGGGCGTTACCAATGCGGTGAATTTGCTGGATGGTTTAGACGGCTTAGCCGCCGGCATTTCTTCCATTGCGGCAATTGCTCTGCTTGCTATTTTGCTTTTGGCACATGCAGGCTCCGTCACACTACTTGTTATGGCTGCCGCTCTTGCAGGTGCTTGTTTTGGATTTTTGCCCTATAATTTCAATCCGGCAAAGCTTTTTATGGGTGATACAGGTGCTACCTTTTTGGGTTTTATCTTAGCGTGCATTTCCATCCAGGGTCCTTTTAAAACCTATGTCGCATTTATCATTCCCTTACTCGTCTTGGGACTTCCGATTTTTGATACATCCTTTGCCATTATCCGTCGTTTGCTCAAGGGTCAGTCTATTATGGCACCTGACCGCGGACATCTGCATCACAAGCTGATTGACCGTGGTTTTTCCCACCGTGCAACCGTGATTATTTTGTATGGTCTATCTGCGATTTTGGCAATCAGTGCTATTGTGATGTTGTTGACTGATATTACCTATGCTCTTATTTTGGTTGTTTCGGTTTTGGTTTGCGGAATTTTCGCGTTGACCATGATGAACCGCGGTGGTGAAACAGCAGTCGATGAAGAAGAGCAGAAGTCAAATAAAGTAGAAAAAACAGAAGAAAAATAAGGCCGATTTGGGAGGTTCTCATGCAAAAGATTAAGGTTATGACGGTGTTTGGAACCCGTCCTGAGGCAATTAAAATGGCGCCTTTGGTGAAAGAACTGGAAACGCGCGAAGAAATTGAGTCCATTGTATGTGTCACAGCGCAACATAGACAAATGCTCGATCAGGTGCTTGAACGTTTTGCAATTGTGCCGCAATATGATTTAAATATTATGCAAGAACGTCAAACCCTGTCCTCTATTACCTCTCGTGCATTAACGGGTTTAGAGAGTGTCATGCGTGAAGCGGCTCCTGATATTGTTTTGGTGCATGGAGACACCTCTACCACATTTGCCGGTGCTTTGGCTGCTTTTTACTGCAAGGTACAGGTGGGTCATGTGGAGGCAGGTCTGCGTACTTATGATAAATATTCGCCCTATCCCGAGGAAATGAACCGCAAGCTGACAACAGCACTGACGGATTTATACTTTGCACCCACGGCCAACAATCGGGACAACCTCTTGAAAGAACTTGTTCCTGCAGAAAAAATCTTTGTGACGGGTAACACCGTCATTGATGCGGTTCGTCACACCGTTACGCCGGATTATGTTTTTCAAACGGAAGCCCTGAAAAAGATTGATTTCTCAAACGGTCGGGTGATTCTTTTAACAGCACACCGTCGAGAAAATTTGGGTCAGCCGTTAGTTCAGATTCTGACGGCAGTCAAGCGCATGGTGGAAGACCATGAGGATGTTCAGGTGATTTATCCTATGCATTTAAATCCTGCTGTCCGTGAGCCGGCTCAGGAAATCTTAGGCGGCCATAACCGCATTCATTTGATTGACCCTGTGGATGTGGAAGAATTACATAACCTCATGAACCGTTGCTATTTTGTCATGACGGATTCCGGCGGCCTTCAGGAGGAGGCACCCTCTTTGGGGAAGCCCGTTTTGGTGCTTCGCAGCGAAACGGAACGTCCTGAGGCGGTATATGCCGGAACGGTAAAAATTGCCGGAACAGACGAAGAAACTATTTATCAAATGGCTCACGAGCTTTTGACAGAACAATCCGCTTATGATGATATGAGCCGTGCGATCAATCCTTATGGTGACGGCAACGCATCCCGTCGTATTACCGATGCCATTTTATATGCCTTTGGACGAACGGAAATCCGACCCGAAGAGTGGCTTTAAAAAAATAGAAAAGTTGCCGCCTTGCTTTTTAGCGGGGCGGTTTTTGTTTATAATTTTTTTCAAAATTCACATAGTAGGTAAGATTAGCTGCCACAAAAAATGTTGACAATTATTTTTTCCTATGATACAATAAGAAAAAAGCGAAGAACGGAACCAAGTAAGCTGCGGATGGAGCTGAGAGAAACGGCGGGTGGTGCGAGCCGGAGTCCTGAACCAGACCGAATACAGTCCGGGAGCTGCAGAGGGGAAAAAAGAAGTATCCTCTGTCGGGTGCGCCCGTGATCGCGCAAGGGTATTCCCTGAAGAGAAGCAGGCAGTACCTGAAAAGACCGTTTTTGTGAGAAAACGGTAAACTGAGGTGGTACCGCGGGACTGAAATCTCGCCCTCTGATTTATTTCAGAGGGCATTTTTTTATGCCTTCTGAAAAATATCAAAAAAAGGAGTTTGATGAAAATGTTTATCAAAATTTCTCTTCTCGTTGTCTTTTTTGCCGTTATGGTTGGTGTCGGCCTTTATTGTCGCCGCCATGCAACCGATGTCAACGGTTTTGTGCTGGGCGGCCGCAGTGTTGGCCCCTGGTTAACAGCTTTCGCTTACGGAACGTCCTATTTTTCGGCGGTTATTTTTGTGGGTTATGCCGGCCAGTTCGGTTGGAAATTCGGAGTTGCATCGACCTGGATTGGTCTTGGTAATGCCTTTATCGGCTCTCTGCTTGCCTGGGTGGTGTTAGGTCGGCGCACCCGATTGCAGTCCCAACATTTAGGAACGGCTACCATGCCTGAATATTTCGGAAAGCGCTATGGTAGCAATGCTCTTAAAATTGTTGCTTCGCTGATTGTGTTTATTTTTCTGATTCCTTACACAGCCTCTCTTTATAATGGTCTGTCTCGTTTGTTTGCAATGGCATTTCCCGGTGTATCCTATAACGTTTGCGTGATTGTGATGGCAGTGCTGACCGGTATTTATGTCATTGCCGGGGGCTACATGGCCACGGCAATTAATGATTTTATTCAAGGCTTGATTATGATTGGCGGCATTGTGGCTGTGATTGCTGCTGTTTTAGGCAGTCATGGCGGCTTTATGGCATCCTTGCAGGAATTGGCAACGGTAGAGCATGCTATGCCCGGTGCTTATGCATCCTTCTTCGGCCCAGACCCGATCAGCCTCTTCAGCGTTGTGATTCTCACTTCTTTGGGAACGTGGGGTCTGCCACAGATGGTGCAGAAATTTTATGCCATTAAAAGTGAAAAGAACATTGCCAAGGGCACAATTATTTCCACTATATTTGCCGTGATTGTAGCCGGCGGATGCTACTTTTTAGGCGGATTCGGTCGTATTTCCGGTGTGCCGGTGGGAGCAGATGGCAATCCCGTTGGCGGTTTTGATGCAGTTATTCCCGCTATGCTAAATGATTTGCCTGTTGTTTTAATTGGTGTTGTCATTGTTTTGGTGCTTTCGGCATCTATGTCAACCCTGTCATCACTGGTGCTGGCTTCCAGCTCCACGCTGACTCTGGATATGATTAAAGGACATATTGTGAAAAACATGTCAGAGAAAAAACAGGTTCTCATTATGAGAATTTTTGTTGTTGTTTTTATTGTCATTTCGGCAGTGATTGCTATTTTTAAGGACCACTTGGGCTATATTGCCGACATGATGGGCATCTCCTGGGGTGCACTTGCCGGAGCATTTTTAGCGCCTTTCTTATATGGTCTTTACAGCAAAAAAATCACAAAGACAGCTGTTTGGGTTAGCTTTATCTTCGGGTCGGGTATCATGATACTTAACATGCTGTTTCGCAGTAGCTTCCCCGCAATTTTACAGTCTCCCATTAACTGCGGTGCCTTTGCAATGGTTGCAGGTTTAATTTTAGTTCCTTTGGTTAGCTTGATTACTAAAAAACCTGATTCACAGCTTATTGACAGCATGTTCACATGCTATGAAGACAAGGTGCTGGTTTCTGCCAAGGACGCCTTGGGCGACGAATGAATATAATTATGAAATCCTTTTGAAAGGAAGGAATAAAATAATGCCGATTACAGTTTTTTTGGAGCGCAATGCTCAGCTTTATCCTGATGAAGTCAGTTTAGTAGAGGTGAATCCTGCCAACCAACCGGAAAA
>JAZOBC010000045.1:0-13058 GCA_045595795.1 Clostridia bacterium
AGCTGAAATTGTTCGTTTAGCAACCACGAAAAACTTAGAAGTTAACATCGAATATCCCGAAGAATATCCCACGGATTTGGAAAATCCCATGGCAGAAGCCCAAATGCTGGGTCACTATGGTGTTATCAGCGGTCTGTCCGGTTCCGTTAACCGACAGATTTTAGACCCTGAAGACCCTTGGTGCGGACGTGTTTTAGACCTGACAGAATATAAGGAAGGCAAGATTAACGAAATCCGCAACAACACAGGCGACTTCCAAAACGGCTTCTTCGCAGCTCAGGAGGGTAGCCGTGCCGGTCAGGGAGCACTCGGTATGGCAACAGCAGCCAGCATGCCGTTGGAGGTTAACTATGCTTACGGTAACGAAGCGCTCGTCACCAGAGCGGCAATGGGTATCTTAGTCAGCTCCTATGGTCTTTCTGAAGACGGATACTACCGTACCTATACCTTGCAGAACAACTCCTATCCCATGATTGGCGGTATGTTCATCTGGAGTTACCTGATTGAGGCTTATGAGCAGATTCGCAGCCGCTTAGAACAGCCCACCCGTGAAATTATTGACCAGATGATGATTCAGATGGCTGATAAGCAGGGTGACTATTATGGTCAGGGCGTTAACAACCAGGGTCTGTTCTGTGTACGTGACCGCTTGATTTGGTATCAAATGAGCGGTGATGAACGGCAGCATGATGCCTTCAAGCGTCAGATTCAACCCTTTATCCACCAGACTAATTCTCAGTATGGCTATCAGGATCCCGGCCACTTTGCTGAAATCGGTTGTGACGGTTCCTATGAATACATGGGTCGTGTAGAATTCTTTGCAATTTATAATATTTATAAGAACCTGCCCAATGCAGACCCAGAGCTGTTAGAAGAATTGCGGACAACGGTTGAAAAGCTGTTATATTTTGAAGCTTGTCACACCTTGCCCCAGCCGGATGCCAGCAGCATTGGCATCATTTCTCCCAACCATTTCAGTTCCAGAACTGATACACCGTTGGGCGGCGGTAATAACCCCAGCTATGAGCAGGTATTCCACGAATTCCCCATGGCTGCCCGCAGAATGCAGGTGTTCAGAGGCCCCTCTGCCGGTGGTTATGTGCATAAGGTGAACAGTGAGGAAATGGCTTATAACCAATTTGAACGTTATTGGGATGGGTATCATACCTATTTGGAAAATATAGACTATCAAAGCTATGGTCACTGGTGGCCCACTTACGTGTATGAAGCCTTCAATTCCGATGAACGTGTTGAGCCTTGTCTCTTGCCCTGTGAAGAAGCAGACGGCACCATCATTGACCTGCCGGGCTTCATTGGCGTGAAGCATAAGGGCATTTACCTGTCATCCTTCTATTATACAGATGTGTTAGATACATATTGGACAAATACCAGTTACGCTTATATGGGTGGTGGACCGACAGCCATTTGGAATGAAACCACCGGTTCCACACTGGTTTCTCAGAAGCATTATTCCGGTACTAAAAAACCCGCTTCACCGGGTGACATTCTGTCAAGCTGTATCACCGGTTATGCCGGCGGCCAGTTCTTCTATTCAGGTAAAGAGCGTTCAACCCTGAAATGGCTGGAACAGGATAAGAAGTTTGAAATTAGAGGCTTGGTTCCGAGCAGCACCAAAAATGCAGTATGGACCTATGAGCTGACCGATACGGGCATTGACATGACGGCTTCTGTTGACCCCATCAGCACTGTGGATGAACTGTGGGTGAATCTGCCCATCGTTATGAACGATGCCGGCAAGGCTGCCAGCATTTCCGTTGAGCCCGGCAAGCTGACCTTCAGCATTAACGGCGGCACCATGACCTATACATGGGACGCTTCCTTAGAGCATCAGTTCTTAGACCCACAGACAAGGGTTGAAAATGCAGTGTTCTCCAGACTGCGTGTTAAAATTCCTGAAAGCGGTGCTGTTACCATCAGCATTGCCATGGAGCAGTAAAGCATAAATTCAGGTTAGATGCGGTTTGCAGCAAAATTTTTCATAACGCCTTCTTAATACCTTTCAAGGAAAGCTTCTCCCTGCACCAAAGCAGGGGGAGGCTCTCCGACTTACAAGCAGGCACTTTATAACAAGTCATTTTTGAGCGCAATAGCCTTAAAATATATAATTTAAATTTATAGGAGGAGAAAACATGAAAAAAAGAATTTTCAGCTTAGTTCTTGCTGTTATGATGATTGTCAGCACCTGCGTCATCGTTTCAGCGGCACAGACATCCGTCTTGGACAAGGCGACCTTCGAAACCCTTGATGTTGATACGTGGGATGTATCAACCCAAACTTATGCTTCCGGAACAACGGCAGCAAACTTTCAGACCCTGTATGAAGGCAGATCCGGTTTGAAATTGGGCGGAACAGCAAACGCAATCCGTTCCTACAACATTGTGGATTCCGGCGATGCTACCCGGGGCAAGTATTTTGAAATGAAAAAAGTTGCAGGTTCCGGAACACCTTGGACATGGTATCCTAAAACTGCTGGTGCTACTGCATTTTATACACAGAATAACGACGTGTTTGTGTATGAATTTGACTTTTTAAGAAGTGGCTTTGATTCTACAACAAAAACATCTCCCTTTTATGTAGTTGGTAGCGCAGTAGGCGTAAGCAACATTTCCCTTAACTTTATGGAAATTTTCTTTACAGGTGAAAACGTTTCCATCACCGGCAGTGAAACCACCGGTACCATTACCACACTGCCTCAGGATGTTTGGCATCATGCAAAAATCACCTTTGATCTGTCCAATAAGCGCAGAATTGTTACCTTCACCAATGGTTCCACATCAGCGGTGACCACCGATATCGGTATGCTCGAAAATGCAACCAGTGCAAGTAGTGCAGGTCGTGTATATAATTCACTGACTCAGGTTATCTTCCGTATTAACAATCAGAATGGAACCAACTATGACGGTGCTGCTACACTGGGTATTGACAACGTTGAAATGTACACAGTTTCAAAGCCCACCGTGGTATCTTCTGTTCCGGCAAACAATGCAGATAACGTTTTGGTTGATGAGTCTGTTTCCATCACACTTTCTGAAAACGTTGCAGAAAGCAGCCTTTCTAACCTGGTTGTAAAAGCAGGCAACGAAACAGTTTCCAACACAGAATACAACGCATCAGTCAGCGGCAAAGTGGTTACCGTTGACTTTAATAACCCCATGGAATTTAACACCACATATACAATCTTAGTTGATGGTTTGACCAATACAGATGGCATTTCATTTGCCAGCGGCGCAAAGGTTGTTTATACCACTGAAGAAGCTCCCGCTGTTCAGATTACAGACATCTCTTACAGCAAAGGCTATGGCGCTTCTTATGTTGAAGATGTTGCAACCTTAACCGATGGTGCATTCCACACCGCAAAAATCAGCCTGAAAAACAACACAGCACAAGCTAAAAATGCTACCGTGATTCTTTCTGTTTACGATAGCACAAACAAACTGGTTAACTGCCAGTATGTAAATGTTGCCCTGGCTGCAGGTGAAGAAACAGGCATCACAAATGGTCTTTCCTTCAGCGGCTGCGTAGGTGGCAAGGTGAGAGTGTTTGTTTGGGATTCTCCCGAATCACTGCGTCCCTGGATGGTTGGCATCGGTCCTGAGACCGTTGCAGCAAACTAATTAAAGGAGGATTATCATGAAAAAAATTATTTCTCTTTGCATCAGCTTAGTCCTGCTGGCAGGTCTCTGCATTCCAATGACAGTCAGTGCTTCAACATTTACACCGACTATATTAATGGATGAAGATTTTGAGAGTGTTGGCAATGCGACAACAACGAATTATTTTAATGGTACAAATCGTTGGAATTGGCCTCATGGTGCTACACATAATGTTACTGTTCAGACAAACAGAGCCGCTCTTTCATTTGAAACCGAAAACGGCAACACAGTCTTTCGTTCAAATGGTATCTGTGAGAATGGCTATTTCAGTACAGGTGGTCATGTGCTAACATCTGAATACAATGGTACGGAAGCGGGCGGCGCTATGCAGGCAGCAGCGTATCGCTTAGTTGAAAATAAATTTGCTACTGCCTTTACAGCAGCTAATTTCCCTGATCAAAAGCTTGTTGTTAGCTTTGATTTAGGTGTTACAATGCACGATTTATCAGAAAAATGTAGGGATGCTAATTCTGCAGACCTTGGTTCTAAAAACTATGTTGTAAACTTTTCATCTCTTATGATTGGTTTTCCTGCATCAGGCGTATTGGGTTCACAAGGCAATATTTCAGCTGCCTACAATCTGCAGCTGAAATATAACCAATTATCGACTGGTTACAATAATGGCAAGTCTGCGATTACAGCAGCCGGTCAGACCGAATTTGAAAACAATTATGGTGCGATTGTTGCTGAAGCATCTGACGCTACAGCACCAACAGCTCAAACAATGAAAATTACGGTCGTGATTGATCCCGGTACAAGTGAATCAATTTATATCAATGATGTTCTTGCTCAAACAACCACACATGGCTTAAGCAACGTGGGAAGTATTGCTTTTGCTTTGGGCTCAACAGTTGATTTTACCTTCGATAACTTTTTAGCTTACACCGTTTCTGACAGCTTCACCATGGACGCTTCCGCTTTAGACGGTGCTTCCGACCTGGCAGTTGACACAGAAACAGCCTTTACCTTTAACAATGCAGTGAGCGAAAATTCCTTAAGCAAAATCGCTATCACCGCTAACGGTTCTACACTGACCTACGGAAGCGACTTTTCTGCTTCTTTAGTTGCTGATGCAACCACCGGCCTTGCAAGCAAGGTTAAGGTTAATTTCCCCAACAAAATGGCTTATAACACCGATTATGTTATCACATTCCCTGCTGATTTTTCTGACGCATCCATGGGCACTTTAGGCAGCGCAAGCTCCGTAAGCTTCAGCACTCTGAGCCTGCCTGAATTTGGTATTTCTACCGATATTACAGCAAAAATTGGTTGGGGCGGCACAGGCGCAGCTATTACCAGCTTAAGCGAAGGCGCAGGCAAGCAGGTAAGCTTTACAGCAACTGCTACCAATGAAGAGACCGAAGCTACCTACGGCATCTTTATGATTGGTCTTTATGATGCAGGCGGCAATTTGGTTGCTATGGGCAGCATGGATAAAACCTTTGCTGTTGGCGGCACCGAAACTCTGACCTGCATGTTAAAGCTGCCGGCAGACCTGACAGGCTACAGCGTGAAAGCCTTTGTTTGCGGTGGCATGAGTGATTTAACACCCTTTGGTGACGTAACTGTTTTAGATTAATGTTTTCTCTTCGCACATTCGCCTTTCCCTAAGAGGGAAGGGCGAATCCCTGCGGTAATAGCGTTTTGTAAAAGCAATACTAATTTAGTTTTTCAAGGAGGAGCCAATGAAGAAGTTGATAACAGCACTTTTAACTTGTGCTATTTTAATGACCTCTCAAATCTTACCGATACATGCGCTCAACATATACGAGACCGAGGTATATGAAATTGATCCAAATTCATATGAGGCATCATTGGTTCCTTCTTTGAATTTTACCGTAGAGCCATGGACTGTTGGCGACGTGGCTGCGTTTCCTGTCTATCAAAAAGGTGTTTTAACCTCACAGGCAGGCATCTGCGGCATGGGCGTTGTGGCTCAAGTTGCAGCAGGGCCACTAAAGATTTATGTGGCAAGAACCACAGTTGAGCGGTCTCTTGCCAACGATGAACTGGCTTATTATCCCTCTGCCATTGCCAGAGTCACAGACCCTGACGGTAATCTTGCTGCGGTGGTGGATTTTGCTGATTTAACAAATGGCAGCCGCGCGCATGTCATTACCATTCCCAATGCAAAAGCCGGCATCTGGACCGTTCAAATGATGAACGGCAGAACTGGCGATGTGGTGGAAATTGGTTTGTCAGCCTGCACAGCATGGGGCGTTCGCGGTGAAAAGATTTTAGGTCTTTCTGAAACCACCCCGAAAACAGCCTATCTCTATGCACCGAGAACAGCAGAATTTATCTATTTAGGTGCATCCGGAAGTAACACTTCCATCAAACTATATAACGCTTCCGGCACTTTAAAGGGCACTACAGCTGCCAAATCAAGAGGCTGGATTCAAAGCGACTTAACCCTTGAACTGGTTGAGGCTGACTCGGTTTATAAAATTGAAATTCCCTCTGCATTTAGTGGCAGCATTGCCATCGACGGCATTACCGGTCTTTTGTGCCCCACGGCTGATATGGCTCTTGCCTTAAAAGGCGGTTGGGTGGATAGCGAAGGCACTATGTGTCAGGGTCCTTTGCAGGCCCGGGCAAGAGAAGAACTCATTCGTCTTGCAAGCACAAAAAATTTAAGCGTTGACGTAACCAAACCGGCAACGCCTCCCGAAAATCTTGAAAATCCCATGGCAGAGGCACAAATGGTGGGCGCTTTGGGCGTTACCGGAAGCCTTGCATATTTAGCAGAGCATCAAATCACTGATGTGAATAATCCTTACATTGGTTTAACCCGTTTTGGTGATGGAACCAATGACCCGAACCCCTACGAGGGTGAAACTGACAAGGCAGGCTTTGAGGCTTGCAACTTCTTACATTCTATGTACGCAGGCAGGTTCGCACAGGCGGCTTCCATGCCCCTTGAGCTGAACTATGCTAAAGGACACGAAGGCTACGTCACAAGAGCGGCTATGGTCATGCTCTATAATGTGATGATGCTTTCAGAAGATTCTTATTTGCGCGTTTATAACTTAAAAACACATGTATATCCCTTAACAGGCGGCATGTTTGTTTTTGCAGACTATCAAAGAGCATATTCTATGATTGCAGATTACCTGGATGATGAAACCAGAGACATTTTGTTCCAGGGACTTCTGCTCATTAACGATAAACAAGGTGATTACCGCGGACAGGGCGTGACCAATCAGGGCATGTATCACATGTCTGCACAAATCTCCATTTATAACTATACCGGCATTGAGCGGTATCATAACACCTTCAAGCGGATGCTGAGAGCGAACTTAGACAGAACCTCAGAGGCATATGGCGTTGCGTCTCCCGGCTATTTTGTGGAGCTGGTAGGCTGTGACGGCAGCTATGAATATATGAACCGCATGGAGTTTTATAACATTTATAACATTTATAAAAAGACCAAAACCGCTGACCAGACTTTAATGCGAGATTTTAAATCAGCCGTGGAGAAGACCCTGCGGTTTGAATCCTATTTCTGTGCACCGCAGCCCGAGGAATGCAGAATGGAAAGCATGGTCATTGCGCCAAACTGCTTTGTAACGAGAAATCCTGTGTCCTATTTTGGCGGTGGCGGTGAACCCAGCTACACGCAGCTATTCCACGAATTTCCCATGGCGGCAAGGCGTATGCAGGTATTTGATGCAAAAAATAAAGATCCCAATTCCTCACTTTACGGAAAATATTCTGCCACCCAGGCGACCTATTTAATCAATAATGAAGAGTGGGCAAATGCACATATAAAGTCAGCTTACAGAAGCTATGAAGACGGTTATCAGCAAACAATTTCATCGGTTTATCCGTTTTTAACCTATGATGCCTATGCGGCAAATTCTTTTGCAGAGCCCTGTCTGCTTCCTTGTGAAGAACCCGACGGCAGCATTTTTGAGGAAACGGGCTTCATTGCCTTAAAGCATAAGGGAATTTATTTATATAGCTTCTACGGCACAGAGCCTTTTAATGGTCACTATGCCCGCAACACAGCCTATATGGGCGGTGGACCTACCGGCGTTTGGACTGCCGAAACCGGCACAACTCTTTCTTCGGTTAAGCATTTGTCTGCATATGAAATGCCCACAAGTCCGGATGAAATCATGTCAAGCTGCATGTATGGCTACGAAGCCGGCAGCACGACCATGTTATTCAGCGGCAAAGAGGGCGACTTTTCCGGCGGTAGTGATAAGGCAGAGCAGGCAAACACGCTGACCTGGTTAGAACCGAACAAGAGCTTCCGCATTGAAGGCACTTTACATAATTCAGACAAAAAAGCAAGCTGGACATATACGTTAGATAACGAGGGCATTTCTGTTACGGCAAAAATGTCCGACGTAAAAGCAGGGGATGAGTTTTGGCTGAACCTGCCCATTACCGTTAAAGATGCCAATTTGGATGTCAGCTATCAGCCGGGTAAGGTTACCACCGTGTATAACGATGATGCCAGCCGTTCTATGGTTTATTCATGGGATTCGACAAAAGAAGCGATGCTATTGGATAAAGAAGGAACCACAAAGCGTTTGAGAATTAAATTAGACGAAAACGGTGAGGCAACCTTTAGGATTTCAACACAAACACCGGATTTGCAATTGATTGATTTTGGATTCAGTAAATTCAGCGGTAATCAGTTTGTTAAGGTTGACAAACTGGAGAAACAAGTGCTTCACAGTGCTGATTTTACTGTGCAGAACAATCTGTCCGGGGCGCATAAAATCGTGATTGTGTTTGCGGTGTATGATAAAAACAATCAACTGATTGACATCACCTCGGCTGAAAAGACTGTTTTGCCCTCAGTCAGAGAAAAACTCAGTTCGGGATTGTTATTGAGCGACGAAGCTGAGCGTGTGCAGGTCATGGTCTTTAAGAGTTTATCTGATTTAAGGCCGCTTATGCAATCCTTTCACAAGACTGTAAGTGACGAAAACTCATAAACACGGGATTTATTATCTGCAGAAAATGCTTAGAAATAAAAAATAGGAGAGAACATGATGAAATTTTTTAAAGATTTGCGAAAAAGTTATCCATTGCTAATCATGACGTTACCACTTCTTTTGATGTATGTTTTGTTTAACTATCTGCCAATGTTTGGTACCATGATAGCCTTTCAGGATTTTAACTACATTGACGGTGTGTTTAAAAGCCCGTGGGTCGGATTTAATAACTTTACGTTTTTGTTCCAGACCTCTGATGCGTTTGTAATTACGCGTAACACACTGCTGTATAATATTGTGTTTATCTTCCTGGGCATGTTTCTTTCTATTTGTCTTGCCATTGCCTATGATCTTTTAGGAAAGAGCAAGCTTAATAAGCTGAATCAAACCATGGCGATGTTTCCACACTTCATTTCCTGGGTGGTTGCCACTTACTTTGTAGAAGCACTTTTGAGCGTTGATAAGGGCGTTTTGAACCGCCTGATTACCGCCATGGGCGGAGAAGCGATTGAATGGTATTCCGACCCCAAGTTCTGGCCGGCAATTTTGGTCGTTGCCCACATGTGGAAGTGTATCGGTTATAACTCCATTATTTATTACTCCAACATTAAAGGCTTTGACGTTGAATACTATGAAGCAGCCCGCATTGACGGTGCTTCCTGGTTCCAACAGATTATTTACATCACGTTCCCTCTGCTGAAATCCATTGCCATCATCATGGGTATTTTATCCATCGGTTCAGCGTTTTACTCCGACTTTGGTCTGTTCTATCTGGTACCGAAGAACTCCGGCGCACTCTATAGCGTGACCAGTACCATTGACACATACGTCTTTAACGGTTTGAAAACCGGCGGTAACTTGGGTATGACAGCCGCTACCGGCTTATATCAGTCAGTTGTAGGTTTAATTTTAGTATTATCCACCAACGCAATTGTCAGAAAAGTATCGCCTGAAAATGCGCTGTTTTAAGGCTTAGGGTAAAGGAGTGAAAAGCAGATGTTAAAATTAGAAAAAAACAAAAAAATAAAAAAGATAGCAGACAATAACGCAACATGCGTAACTGACGTACCCATTTGGGTTAAGGCTATTTTATATATCTTAACCACCGGTCTTGCCATTTCTACCATTGTTCCGCTACTCTTGACAATTTCGGTTTCTTTGATGGATGCAGAGACGCTTGCAGTTCAGGGCTATACACTGATTCCGAAAAATATCAGTTTCGAGGCTTATAAATATATCTTAAGCAGCGGTGCAAAAATCTGGCGTGCATACGGCATCACCATTTTTATTACGGTTGTGGGTACTGTGCTCGGGCTTTGCCTGATGACACTGTATTCCTACGCGATTTCCCGTAAATATTTCCCGTGGAAAAGCCAGTTTACATTTTTTATCTTTTTCACCATGCTGTTTAACGGCGGAACGGTTCCCACATTCTTGGTTGTAACACAGATTCTGCACCTGCAGGATAGCATCTGGGCTATGATTTTGCCTTGTTGTTATTCAACTATGTATATCTTGATTATGCGAACCTTTATGCAAACCTCCATTCCCGATGCGGTGGTGGAGTCGGCTAAAATTGATGGTGCCGGTGAATTTTTATGCTATTTCAGAATCGTACTTCCCATGGCCATTCCCACCATTGCCACAATTGGTCTGTTTTTGGCAGTAGCTTATTGGAATTCATGGTATCAGGGCTTTTTATACATTCTGCAGAATGATGACATTATTCCCATTCAGCTGCTATTAAAGCGCATTGAAAATCAGATTCAGTACTTAACCACCAACGAAGGCTCCATGAGCTATCAAGAAGCGGAAAGACTCCGCCAGTCTCTGCCCGGTGATGCGGTTAGAATGTGCCTGGTGGTTATGGTTGCTGTGCCGATTCTGATTGCCTATCCCTTCTTCCAGCGGTTCTTTATCCGCGGTATCACCATTGGCGCGGTTAAGGGATGATAATGACGAAGTTTTTATGAGCTATGACTCATATGAATTTAAAATTTTAAAGGTTTTAGGAGGAAACAAAATGAAAAAAAGGATCTTACTTACCATTTTAGCAGGTCTGTTGGTTATCAGCTCCACTGCCTGCGGCAAAGGAACAGAAACGTCTTCTGATGGCAGTGTGTACAACATTTCCTGGTACAACACATTCAACGATGGCGATGATGCTGAATTGGTTTTCGCAGAAGCCAGCAAAATCACGCAGGAAAAAATTGGCGCAACCATTTCGAACGTTTTCATTCAGGGTGCCGACTACACAGAAAAAATTAAGATGTTGATTGCTGCCAACACCAACATGGATTTACTGTGGATGGCACGCGATACCGGTTTTACAACTTTGGCAGCACAAAGAGCTTTATATCCTTTAAATGATCTGTTAAAGAATGAAGGTAAGGATATTGCAACTCTGATTCCTAATCAGGTTTTTGAAGCCACTACCCATGATGGCAACATTTATGCTGTTCCAGCCTTGAAAGACTGGCCCCACGAGCAAGTCATCCGTTACAACGTTTCTATGGCAGAAAAATATAACTTTGACATGGCAAGCGTTAAGAGCCTTGCAGACTTAACACCCATGCTGCAGACCATTAAGGACAACGAACCGGATTGGCTGCCCATTATGAACAGAGGTAATTCCTCCCTGTTCCAGATGTTGCCGTTTGAAGACATATCCGGCAGCTCCATTGCAGCATTTAACGTAAATGACTATAGTAAAATTGTGAATAAATTTGATACGCCGGAAGCAAAAGAGTATTTTGCGCTCATGAGAGATTGGTATCAGAAGGGCTTTATTAAAAAGGATGCTGCTACCTCTACCAATGATACAGAGTGGTATCAGTCCGGCAAATTCTTTGCAAATACAACGCAGAGCTTGCCGTACCTCATTGACCAGATTAATCTTGGTCTGCCTGAGGAAAAAGTAACTGCTTTCCTGCATGGCCTGTCTCCTGTTCAGATGGGAACCCGTGATGTGCAGGGCGCCATGAGCTCTATTTCTGCAACCTCAAAAAATCCGCAGAAGACCATGGAATTCTTGAACCTGATGTTTACAGATGCTGAGCTTAAAAACCTGATTACATTAGGTATTGAGGGCAAGCACTATGTCGCTGTGGGCGAGAATGAATATGATCTGCCCGAAGGCGTTACCACCGCTAGTCAAACCGGTTATTCCAGCGCTGAGTATAATGCCGGTAGCCGTTGGCTCGGCAAAATCAGAGTGGGCATTCCTACTGATATTTGGGAAAAATATCAGGAATTTAACGACAGTGCCGTTGTTTCCGATGCTTTAGGTTTTGTGTTTGATACCGCTCCTGTTATGAATGAAATTACAGCCTTAGAGAATGTTTACAGCGAATTTATGCCCTCACTGCTTGTAGGCGCTGTTGATCCTGAAGAGGTTCTGCCTAAGGCTCTTGAAAAGATGAAAACTGCCGGTATTGATAAGGTGTTAGCAGAAATGAATAGCCAGTATGAGGCTTGGAAAGCAAGCAAATAAGAGGAGACACTATGAACATACATAAACCCCCTATGGGTTGGAATTCATGGAATACCTTTGGCCGTGATATCAATGAGAAGCTCATTATGGATATGACGGATTTCATGGTAGAAGAAGGGTATCGAGATGCCGGTTATGAATATGTCATCATTGATGATTGCTGGACGGAAATGACTCGCAACAGTCAAGGTGAATTGGTGCCGGATAAAGAAAAATTCCCTCATGGTATGAAATATATCAGCGATTATATCCATTCTAAGGGTATGAAGTTTGGTATGTATACGGATGTGGGTCTTAAGACCTGCGCCGGATATCCCGCAAGCTTTGGCCATGAATTTGTTGACGCAAAAACCTTTGCAAGTTGGGGTGTGGATTATTTAAAGTGTGACTTTGGGTATTTTCCCTTTACAACCGATTGCCGCCAGGTTTATCGGACGATGAGCATGGCTCTTAAAAACTGCGGCCGCGATATATTATTTGCGGCCTGCAACTGGGGTCAGGCTGATGCTGTGACCTGGATGAATAGCGTTGGCGCTCACACTTACCGTTCTACCGGCGATATCCACGACAACTTTACATCCATTCGTGACATTTTTCTCAAGCGTGTAGACGGCTTGCCCCATGATTCTGCTGGCAGCTATAATGATATGGATATGCTGATTGTGGGCATGAAAGGGCAGGGCAATTCTGCACTGACCTTAGAAGGATGCACAGAGGCAGAATATCAGGCACATTTTGGTCTGTGGAGTTTGTTCCAGTCTCCGCTTATCATTGGTGCTGATTTGCGTAAATTAGATGAAAACAGCAAAAAACTCTTAATGAATCAAGAACTGATTCGAATCAATCAGGACAGCAATGCAAGACCGTGTCAGCTGATTACCAATGCAGGCGGCATTTGGTATAGCTTTGTGAAGCACCTCTCTGATGGTGACTGCATTT
>JAZOBC010000046.1:0-46255 GCA_045595795.1 Clostridia bacterium
GTGTTATACAATATTGTTTGTTTTTATGCTGTTCTTTGCATTCCAATTAGCAAGGAATTAGCAAATTACAAAAGTATTATTGCAAATATCTTATCAAAAAACTTATTGTGATGCAACCATTTTATCAAAAAATTGAAGTGAATATTCAAAGAACATTACTGCAACAAATAGTTCGGTGATGTTCTTTTTTATTATAAAAATAAAGGAGTGAAAAGCCCATGTATTTTGATTACTACTACGGGAATGAAAGTGACAATTTTCTTTTTACCGTATCCCGAAGATACTGTTTAAGGACAAGCTGTTCAAGGATGTATCGACTGATGTAAAAGTTTTGTATGGGTTGATGCTTGATCGTATGGGGTTGTCAATAAGAAACGGATGGCTTGATAAGGAAAACCGTGTATACATCGTTTATACAATTTCAGATATTATGGAAGATCTGAATTGTGCAGACCAGAAGGCAGGAAGATTGTTATCAGAGCTTGACAGTGTAAAAGGTATAGGTCTTATTGAACGAAAACGTTAGGGACTCGGAAAGCCGAATATTATCTATGTGAAAAACTTCTGTGCTACGTCACAAACCCAGAAAAGTGAAAATCACGTTCCAAGATAAGTTAAATTCATAAGTCAAGAATCGTGATACTCTACTTCTCCGGAGCAGATTAATGGATATTTTAATTATTGCAAGCGGGATAATAGATTACAAATATCGTAAAATCCCAAAAATAATAATATTTTTGATGTTTGGATGGGCACTACTTTTAAGCAGTGCCCCAATCTATGAGAGGATGGCCGGATTTTTAGTTACGGCAGTGCCTCTTTTTATTTTGGCATTAACCACCGGAAGGATAAAGGGCGGTGACTATAAATTCCTCGTTGCTTGTGCCACAGCACTGGGGTTAAGTATCTTTATAAAAAGCCTTGCTTTTGCAGTAATGGTTGCTTTGGGATGGAGTTTTGTAAAGAAGGATAAAAGTGTCCCGCTTGCTTTTGTTTTCATGGTTGGTTATGTAATATTTTTAACTTTATAAGGAGGGTTTTACATGAAAAAACTTGGCACAACCAATAAGGGCGAGAAATTACTTAAGATTCTTAACATTGCCTACATTGTAGCTATGCTCGTTCTTATGATGACATCAACAGTTTTTGCAGAGGATATCTGGACAAAAGCAAAAGAAATTATGATGGATGTTTACAATCGCGTGCTTCTGCTTTCTACGGTAGCAGCAGTTGTAACATCAGCTATCGCGCTTCTTTTGATGAATTTTTCAAAGTCCGGCAAAACTGTTGATGAATCACGAGCCTGGCTAAAAAGAATCGCGATTACGTGGGCAATTTTAAACAGTCTGGGCTTTATTATGTCTTATGTTGTTCCGCTCTTTGAAGGCGGACAGTGGACCGGTTAATAGAAATCTAAGTGTTTTTATTGCGTAAAACTACGTAAATGTATTGACTTTTACGGAAATGTGTTGTATAATATGCATAGAGGTGGTTGAAATGTATAAAGTTAATCCATATAGACCTGGTGCGGGTCAAATGCCGACATATTTGGCGGGTAGGGAAGAAGATATTGCCAAAGTCGAAAAAATGTTTGAAGCTTTAACATTTGGTGTTCCTTCTCAATCAGTTATTTTTAGTGGCTTACGAGGTGTAGGTAAAACAGTATTGATAAACAAGCTTCAAAAAGTGGCTGAGGAAAAAGGTATTTTCTGTAAACACATAGAAGTTGAGACTCGTAATGATTTTATTTCACAAATTGCTACCTGTTCGCAATCATTCCTGAGAGAGGTTAACTCAAAGGAAAAAGCAAAACACCTTGTTAAACGAGCTTTAGATGCCATTAAATCTTTGGTTGTATCGTTTAATCCTGAAGACAACACGTTTTCTCTTTCTCTGCAGGAAAGAGAATTATATCAATCAAACAATTTGACACAAAGCTTGACTGATGTTCTTACTCTTGTAGGAGAAACAGCACTTGAGTCAGATACGCCGATTTGTTTTTTTATAGATGAAATCCAATATATGAAAAAAAGCGAATTAGGTGCGTTGATTGCATCGCTACACAGAACTAACCAATTAGGTTATCCGGTTATGGTAATTGGTGCAGGATTACCTAAAATATACAAAATGCTTTCAGATGAAAAAACATATTCAGAGAGGTTGTTTGTATATCAGGAGATTGGTTCTTTGAATTATGAGCAGGCTAAAAGTGCAATTGTTGAGCCGGTAAAAAAGTTTGATGTGGAATATACAGAAGAGGCTATAGATAAAATAGTAGACATAACAAAGGGATATCCGTATTTTATTCAGCAATTTTGTAACATAGTATACGAACAAACTGAAAATAAGAAAATCGATGTACAGCTTATAAATAAAGTTATTCCGGTATTTTTCGAAACGCTAGACAGTGGATTCTTCAAAGTGAGATATGAAAGATGCTCTGATATGGATAAAAAATTCATTTTTGCTATGGTGAAATGCGGAAAACTACCTTGTACTATATCTAATATTTCGAAGTACTTTGGTAGAAATGGTAAGGCAATCTCGCCTACTAGAGCACAACTTATTAACAAGGGTATAATTTATCCCGTGAAATATGGAGAATTAGATTTTACGGTTCCTGAGTTTAGTGGATTTATTAAGCGTCTAGAAGAGTATAATGAGTGGAAAAATAAATAAGCAGATATAGTGCAGTCGTTAATAGGAAAAGGCTAAGTCTACAAACTTCATAGTTTGTAACTAAAGAATTTAATAACTTTTGGGAAGTACCTATGGGTACTTCTTTTTTTGTTTTATAAACTTTTTGAGAGCAAATAATATGATAAAAGAATAGACGCATAAAACTATTTCCCATTTTTGAAAAAATATTGACTTTGGGAAATAGATATTATATAATATTTATGAGGTGAGAAAAGTATGAAATTAATAGAACGCAGTAAATATTTGAAAAAAGCAATAAGTGTAATTGGAACACCTGATATAAAAGTAATTACTGGAGTTAGAAGAAGTGGCAAGTCAAAACTTTTAGAGGCATTAAAAGCATATGTTCTCAACAATATAGCAGATGCCAATGTTATTCATATTAATTTCAATCTGGCAAAGTATGAGAATTTAAAGGAATATCATAAGCTAAATGAATATATAGAAGAGCGTTATGTAGACGGCAAAGAGAACTTTGTGCTTATAGATGAGGTACAGATGTGTCCTAAATTTGAGCTGACAATCAACAGTTTGCACACCTCAGAACTATATGATATCTATATCACGGGTTCTAATGCCTTTCTTTTGAGTTCGGATCTTGCGACCTTATTTACAGGGAGAACGATCGAAATAAAAGTATATCCGTTTTCTTTTTCTGAATATCTTGAATATTATAAGTATACAGATATTTATTCGGCATTTGATCAATATATTAAAGAGGGTGGCATGTCAGGCTCATATGTCTATGAGGATGAGGAGCAAAAATATGATTATATAAAAAATGTTTTTGATACGCTTATAGTACGAGATATCAGACAAAAATATAAAATTAGAAATAACGTTTTGATGGATAGAATTGTAGATTTTCTTATGGATAACATATCTAATTTGACTTCCGCAAGAAATATAGCAGAAACACTTAGAAGTAACCAAGATAAAATTAATCATAAAACAGTAGGCAATTATCTTAATTATTTGTGTAATGCTTTTGCTTTTTACAAATTCAGAAGATATGATATAAAAGGGAAAAAATATCTATCATCGAATGATAAATATTATTTAAGTGATCATACCTTCCGCTATGCAAAACTCGGCAGAAAAAACCTTGATTATGGAAGGGTGCTTGAGAATATTGTTGCAATAGAGCTTTTAAGGCGCGGCTATGAGGTATATGTGGGCGTTTTATATAAAAAGGAAATAGACTTTGTTGCGGTGAAACGTGATGAAAAAAACTATATCCAGGTGTCTGATGATATAACTCGTGATGAAACATTCCAAAGAGAAGTGGCACCACTTCTTAGCATTAAAGATGCTTATCCTAAAATGGTAATTGCAAGAACACGCCATGAGTGGTATCAGTATGAGGGAATAAGAGTAATAGACATTGCGCATTGGCTTACGGAAGAATAATAGTTCCCAAATAAAAAAATAATTTAGTTTTGGGAAATAGAAAGAGGGTATAATATCACAGATGAAAACAATTAAAAGGATATTATTATTGTGTTTAATTGCTCTTGTGATAGTTGCCGGCGTATAGGTAAAAGGCGGATACGATAAGTACTGCGAAGCACTTGCAGATAAACAGCGGTCAGACAACCCATCTGAGCAGCTTAATCACCAAGGAGGGCTACGTTCTGAACGGCTGGCTGATTAACGGTACGCCCTATCAGCCCGGTGCTGCAATTGAAGTAACGGGTGATATGATTGCCATTGCAGACTGGAAATCAAACGCAACATACACCTTGTCGTTTGATTCAAAGGGCGGAAGCTTTATTCCGGCGGTAAGCGGTTTTGCAGGGGAAACCATTCAGCTCACTCAACAACCGACAAGAAACGGCTATGTTTTTGATGGTTGGTATGAAGATTCAAGCTATAGCGGCGCTCCAATCACAAGCGTTGCTCTGACTGCCGATACGACCATTTATGCGAAATGGAGTAAAGAATCCACCGGCGGCGGTGGCGGCGGTGGAGGAGGAGCAACTACGCGCTACACGGTATCATTTAAGACTACGGATGGTATTGAGCTTGATACCATTCAAAAACCCAGTGGCTCAAAGCTTGCTCTTTCTGCTTATACCTTTGCAAAAGAAGGGTATCAATTTGAGGGCTGGTATACCGATAAGCAGCTTACAGACAAGGTTACAAGCATACAGGTTGATCAAGATATTATCCTTTATGCAAAATGGGTTGAAGCCCCGCAGGGACAGCAAGGCAGCAGCAGACCTTCCATTCTTACCGATGTTCACCATGCATATATTGTCGGTCGGGAAAACAACCAAGTTGCTCCGCAGGAAAAGATTACCCGTGCAGAGGTCGCAACCATTTTCTTCCGTCTTTTAACTGATGAGGTCGGAAATGACTATTATTCAAAGGAAAATACCTTTTCTGATGTAAATGCAGAGGATTGGTTTCATACTGCAGTTTCAACTCTTACCAATATTGGCATTATTGCAGGCAGAAGCGACACGCAGTTTGCCCCCAATGATTTTATTACAAGGGCTGAGTTTGCGACGATAGCCGCAAGATTCAGCAAGGGTGCATATGAAGGTGAAGCAATGTTTGCTGATATTTCAGGGCATTGGGCAGAAACGTATGTAAATCGTGCTGCCTTTTTGGGCTGGATTGTGGGAGATGACGGCGTTTTCAGACCTGATGATTTTATCACAAGAGCAGAAGCAATGACGCTCACCAACAGGGTCTTAGGCAGACAGCCCGAAAGTATTGATGATCTTTTAGCGGATGATATGGTTCAATTCACAGACAATGCAGATGTAAATGCATGGTATTATCTTGCAATACAGGAGGCTACAAACAGTCACGACTACGAAATGAAAGCTGACGGTAAGCATGAAAAATGGACCTCATTAACAGAGAATCCTGATTGGTCAAAACTTGAAAAATAATTGAACAACTCAGATCTTCTGCAGGATTTTCATTTCCTGCAGAAGGCTTGAGAATTGATATGGTATCACTCAATTATAGTGGTGTTGCATGTCTTTCTGTTGTTTAGATGAAGTAGCCAAGATAGCATAAAAATGCTATCTTGGTTGCTTTTTTTATGTTAACGAATAATACTACGTGCTATGCCTGTAGTTCCAAAAGGCTTTTAGCTTTATCCACATACCGCCTCCCCCCTCAAGGGGAAGCCATAGTGACTGCTGGAGAGGTAGTCATGATTTTCACTCCGTTTTTTACTGTCCGGAGTACCGAGAGTCAGTATCAGCAGGCAAAAGCAGGAAAAATAAAAAACTACTTTACAAATAGAATTTTTCGTGATATGATTTTAAATGTAGATTTCAATCAATTTGATGGTTTGAACAAATTCGCTTTTTGTAGTGGTTATGTAAATGATCGAGTATATAAAAGTGCGGTAACTTCTGATGTATAGAGCTTGTAATAGAGAAGGGAGAGAACGTTTGTGCGTCGGGAAGCTTTGGAACAGCTTATGAGATTTGAGGCCGCTAATGGTAAGAAATTCTCTCGGACGCGTTTGCAAAAAGAAGATGAAGAGGGTTACGAAATCAATAAAAACGCATATCTTTCTCTGGGGAATTGTATTACGGTAAACTATCACCGGGGACAAGCAGTGGTTCCTAAGCATGGGCATAATTTCGTAGAGGTTATGTATGTTTGCAGCGGAACCGTTAAGCACATCATTGACGGGAAAACTCTTTTTGTTCGGGCAGGAGACGTTCTGTTTATGAACCAGCACATTCAGCATGCTGTTATGGAAACCTCTGCTGAAGATATGGGAATTAATTTTATCATTTTGCCTGAGTTTTTTGATATTCCTCTCAGTATGCTTGGCAATCAAAAAAACAATATACTGTCAGAGTTCTTAATAAGCACCTTGCGTATTGATGATAACCGACCTCAATATATTCTTTTCAGAACGGCAGAAAACGAAGCCGTGCAAAACTTGTTTGAGAATATGATTGTCTCTGTCATTAACCAAAAAGACAATGAGGAAGAAAATATCAACCAGTACACAATGGGTTTGGTTTTTTTACATCTTTTGAATAATCTGGAGTTGATCAGCAACGATTCATTTTTGTCAGGTGATGACCTTCTGTTTGACGTGGCGATACGGTATATTAACCAACAGTATCAGCATGCAAGTTTAACTGTGTTGGCTCAAAGCATGCACTGTTCAGTATCAAATATGAGCCGGATTATTAAAAACAGAACGGGTCATACCTTTTTGGAAATTTTGCAAAGAAGGCGTTTTCAACAGGCCGTGGTTTTTCTGGAGGATACACAGATGAGCATTGCAGAAATCATGAATGCAGTGGGTTATGAAAACAGCAGTTTTTTCTACCGAAAGTTTAAGGAACGATATGGAATGTCACCTAAAAAGTACAGAAGTGAATATGCTTTAAATAAAAAGAAATTATCGTAGAATTTTTCTACGGTAATTTTTTTTGGCTTTATATGGAGTCTTTTCCATGTAAAGCAGAAGAAGGAAAAATTTCAATGAAAAAATGGTCCTAAATTTTAAAAGCACAGTCCTATCAAAATACAGTGGAAAAAGTTATAATGAGTGTATGATAAATGTTATTGGAGGCGATTTATTTTCTTTTTTGCGGTGTGCCTGTCGGTCGGTACAAAAAAAGAACCTTAAAACCGCAGAAAACGCCTGTCGTTTATCGTGAGGTTTTACCTTAAATTAAACAATTTTGAAGGAGAAAGAGAAATGCAAAGTAAGATGAAGAACAAAAGCCTTCAAACGGTGCCTTCGCCCCGAACGAGTGTTGTAAAGGCACTGAAAAAGGATTGGCGAGTGAATAAGCTGAAGTTCTTAATGGCGCTTCCGGTTTTGATTTGGTTATTTTTATTTTGTTATAAGCCATTGTATGGAATTATTATTGCTTTTAAAGCCTATAGTCCCGGTCTTGGGATTACCGGCAGTCCTTGGGTCGGCTTTAAGTATTTTATTGATTTTTTCCAAGGACCGAATTTCGGACGCCTTTTGCGGAATACATTACTCTTAAATTTCTACATGATTCTGTTCTGTTTCCCGATCCCGATTCTTTTTGCTTTGTTTACAAACGAAATCAGAAATCGGGCTATCCGGAGTGTCGCGCAGAGTGTTTCCTTTTTCCCGCATTTTATTTCACTTGTCGTTATTTGCGGTATGGTAACGCAGTTTTGCTCCAGCGACGGACTGATCGGTCAGATGGTTAGCGCGCTGGCAGGCTCTGATAAGATTCTTCTTCAGGAACCCTCTATGTTCCGTCCGATTTATATCCTGTCTGACATCTGGCAGCATACAGGCTTTAGTTCCATTATTTATTTTTCCGCACTCTGCGGCATTAGCAGTGAAATTTATGAAGCTGCTGATATAGATGGTGCCAGCCGTCTGCAGAAACTGCTTCATGTTTCAATTCCGGGAATCGCACCGACGATTATCATCATGCTGATTCTCCGTGTGGGTCAAATGATGAGTTTAGGCGCAGACAAAATCATCTTGTTGTATAATCCTCTGACTTATGAAACGGCTGACATCATTAACTCTTATGTTTACCGTAAAGGTTTGCAGGATTTCAACTGGGGTCTTTCAACAGCGGTTGGTCTTTTTAACAATGTTGTGAATGTAATTTGTCTGGTTGCAGTGAACCAGATTGCAGGAAAGGTAGGGGAAACAAGCTTATGGTAAAAAATAAGAATCGTATTAAACCCAGTAATGGAGACCGCTTGTTTTCTGTTATAACGTATGTTTTAATCCTTCTGTCAACGCTGATCACTCTCTATCCGCTTTTTTATGTTGTTATGGCTTCTTTTAGTGATTCCGATCTTTTAAGAGCTCATTCCGGTCTCATCTGGCGGCCTTTGGGCGGAACGCTTGAGGCTTACAGGGCAATTATTGAATATCCGAAACTATGGATGGGATTTAAAAATACGGTGTTTGTTGTAGGCTGCGGTCTTTGTGTGAGTCTGTTTTTAACAACACTGGGTGCTTATGTTATGTCTCGTAAGAACTACTGGTTTGCAAAAGTTTTTACCTTCCTGGTGCTTTTTACTATGTACTTTGGCGGCGGTATGATTCCTACTTATCTGAACATAAAGAGTCTGGGTCTTTATGATAGTCTTTGGAGTGTTGTTTTAATTGGCGGTTTTTCTGCTTATAACACAATCATTATGCGAACCAATTTCCAAGGCATTCCCGATTCTTTAGAAGAATCTGCTTATTTAGACGGCGCCAACGATCTGACAATTTTATGGAAAATTATTTTACCGCTGTCTTCAAACGTTATCGCTGTTATGGTTCTTTATTACGGCGTGACTTATTGGAACAGCTGGTTCTATCCGGCAATCTTCCTGCAGGATGCGACAAAGGTTCCGCTCCAGTTGGTTCTGCGTGATTTGTTGATTCAGAACCAGACGAATGCAATGATGGATGACCGTGAACAAATTGATATAACCATTAAGTATTCCACCATTGTTGCTGCCACCCTGCCGCTCCTCTGCGTATATCCGTTCCTGCAGAAATATTTCGTTAAAGGCGTTATGATTGGTTCTGTTAAGGGTTGATAGCGGTTTGAAGAGGACCATGACAGGAAGAAACCCGGATGAATATTGTTTTCTAGTGTGTCATCACATGAAAAGATAAAAAATAAAAATTTTTAAAGGAGTGAAAGGTATGAAAAATTCGACAAAAATGTTGAAAGCTTTGGCACTGGGGCTTGCAATTATGATGCTTCTTGCAGGCTGTGCCACAGCAACCAAGGGAAGTCTTGGTAAAGATCCGGAAATTGGTGAACCGAAATACGGTGATACCTATCCCATTGAGTCTGACACTGTTTTAACCCTCTGGACTAAAAATAAGCCGGATCCTGCTTATTTGACTCATGAGGAAACTCCGGTTCATCAGGAATTCACAAAACGTACCGGTATTGAAACAAAGTGGCAGTTCCCGAGCGGTGATGCGAATGAAGCGTTTAATCTGATGATTGCTTCCGGCACATATCCCGATATTATTGTTCACACCTGGCTTGGCGGCGCTTACAGCCCTGCCGATGCAATCCGTGAAGGTGCCATCTATCCGATTGACAAAATTGTTGATGCTTATGCACCGGTTTACAAGTCTTATTTAGATGCTGATCCTGAACGAGAGAAGTACTTAAAGACAGATGATGGTCAGCTCTTTGCTTTCTCCGGCATCGGCGCCAGAGATACGGCTCCGTTTATTGGTCCTATGGTTCGTGCCGACCTGCTTGAAAAGCTGAACATTAAGGACCCTGAGACGATTGACGACTGGACCGCTATGCTGAAAGCTTTTAAGGAAAACGGCATTGAATCTCCCCTGACCTACCAGGGCAACCTTATGACAGATGCTCGTTATGCTCCCTTTATTTTCGGTGCATTTAACACAGCGTGTACTTATTATATTAACGATGATGGCAAGGTTGAATACGGTCCGATGACTGACGCGTTCAAAAATGCCCTGACATTAATGCGTGATTGGGTTAATGAAGGTCTTTTGGATGAAGAGTTTGCCAGCATTGATGATGCCATTATCCATCAGAAGCTGTTAGACGGCCGTTCGGCGGTAACCCATTACTTCTTAAGCTCTGTTAAGTATTTGAATAATTCCAGCGATAAAGGCGGCACAGGTTATTCCTTTAAGGCGTTGCCTTATCCCACAGCAACCCGCGGTCAGCAAGCTGAATTCGGTCACATGCCGGAAGCTTATGCTATCAGCGGAATCTATGATTTTGCGGCAATTACGACACAATGTAAAGATATTGAGCTTGCGGCAAAATTCCTGGACTACGGCTATACGGAAGAGGGCGGCATGCTCTGTAACTTCGGCGTTGAAGGCGTGACCTACACCATGGAGAGCGGCGACGTAGAGCTCTTAGAGCCATACAAAAGCGATTTCGGTCTGCTCGCACCGTATTACAGACAGTGGTGTACATTAGGTGATGAACGCTTTGCTGAATTGCGTTATACAGACCCTGCACAGGCCGGTGCAAGAGAACTCTGGAAGACTAACATGAATGCTCATGTTCTGCCAAGCATTACCCCAAGTCAGGAAGAAGCTGACGAACTGAATGAACTTTTGACAGACATTGACGACTATGCAAATGAGCAGATTCTGAAGTTTATTACCGGCAAAGCAAGTCTTGATACATATGAAGATTTTAAGGCTGAGCTCCGCCGTTTGGGTGTTGAACGTGTCATTGAGATTAGGCAAAATCAGTTAGACCGTTTCAACAATCGTTAATTTCCCTATTGCAATTTAAGCATTTTTTTAAGAAGGGCAGAGCGGCGAATGAGCAATGCTTTCTCCTGATGAGCCTGTGACGATTGCCGACAGAGGTTCCGGAGCCTGACGAAAGCCGCAAGGTTACATTTTTTAGGAAAACGCTGACGAACCGCCGGTGCGGTTTATAAATTACTTTTAAGATAGGAGTTGTTTTAGCGTGAAAAGTATGAAAAAACTTATTAGCATGGTGCTGACCGTCATCATGGTTGCAGGCTGCATGGTAATTCCTATGACTGTTAGTGCGACGATTACGAGTTTAGTAGAGCAGGATTTTTCTTCCCTTGCTACTTCCAATGATGTTAAGACCAGTCTGACAACTTTAGCTACTTTGCCTTGGACTGTAAATGCTTCTACAACCAGCACTTATTCAAGTGTTGATCGTGGTGATGCTAATGGCACGGCTTTAAAGTGGGACATTGCACAATCAGCTTATAATTGGTCCGTAACCAACACGATGACTTTACCGACAATATTGGTAAACGAGGAGCCGGCGGGAACACAGGTTTGGTTCTCCTTTGATTTTGAGATCCCGACAGTCGATGGACGTTATGACATAATGCTGTATCCTGCACAATCATCGAGCAATGGGGCTAATCCGGTTTGGATTTACGATTTACCCAATGCTGCTTCTAAACCGTCCTTTGGTGGACGTTCCGGAGAAGCTAATGCAATAGCAGGCACAGTGGACATTACCGGAAACGGCTGGCATACAATTGAAGTTTGTCAGGAAAAGGTTAATGGAGAAAATAACATTATAGATTTAACGATATATTTAGATGGTGTAAAAGTTATGACAAGAGAAGATCTTGTGCCGCACAAATGGCTACCTTATTCGGTGGCTTATCTCCATGCCGGCTTTAACTATACTGCCAGCTCTATTTCTTATGACAACTTCAAGAACTTCAAATGTCATGCAGGCGATCATACACCTGATACACCTGATGAGCCTGACGTACCGATAATTCCCGAAGTTCCTGCTGAATATGAAGTGATTGGCACCTTTGATGATGCAGATGAATGGATTGCGGATACAGGTAGCTCTAGCATAGATAGTAACCTTAGCGACGCACCCGGTAGCTATGGAAAAGCTGCAGACGATACAGTTGTTCGCCTTGCATATGCTGCAGGCGAAGCAATTATAGATACTTCTTATAGAAATCAAATCAATGTAAGTAAGTACTTTGCTGTCGGTTTGGCTCCGGATGAAAAGAGAGACATTCTTGTCAGCTTCGATATGAAGAATGAGGATGCGAATCTGGACAGACAGTTCTTATACAAGCAAAATGGTAGTATTAAATCTTTCTATGTTGCTAGTTATAACAACGTATATGACGTTATTCCGGTGAATCAGTGGAATCACTATGATATGCGCTTCACCGAGACAACTGCCGAATTGTATATTAATGGTTATTTAGTCAAATCGCAAGCATTCAGCGGTACCCTTACCGAGGTTGCGCCTCTGCTGATTCAGAGACAAAACTTAGAGACGGCTCCGGCTTTTGCATCTGAATTTGATAATTTGGTGATTGCATGGAGTCCCGTTGAAGAAAGTCTGGAAAGAATTCAGGCTCCTCAGAAGATTTACAGACATTTTGACTTTAGCGATGTAGTCAGCAATGCAACCGCCTATGCAATTGATAATGGAACGTCACCGATTGTGTTGGCACCGGCGATGGAATTCCATGGTGTAACTTCTTCTGTAGAAAATCCTTCCGTTATCAGCGGTTTTGCAGGAAAAGCAGCTGATGATAAAATCATGAAGTTCTATGCAAATGCAAACACCGGCACCTATAAGCATGTTGGTTATTCCTCTCAGTATAAAAACGGAACCGGCGTATCTACACCGAAATCTGCCATTACACAAACTTGGGGCAGAACAGAATTAGAACCCGGTTCTACAGTCCGCGGTGGCGTATCCATTATGCTCGATGAAAGCTCCTTGGCTTCCGGTATGGTAGGTTCCCGTCGTGCTGTTGTTTTGGCTGTGTACCCTGCCGGCGCTTCTGCTCCGTTCACGCAGTTAGATGTTCAGTTTAGCACGGATAAAATTGCTCTTAAAGCCGGTGTAAAGGCTGAGCATGAGGCTGTGGCCGGTGCACCTGCCATCAACAAATGGTACAGAGTGGATTATGTTTTAAATGTTGCTGATAACAAAGGCGGTACCAATACGGTTGATTTCTACTTAGACGGTAAACTCTTAACAGAAGAACCCCTGGTCGTCAACTATGACAGTGCTGAAGGCTTGGCAAACACCACCCCGGCAGGCAGAATTGCACTCTATGTCATTGATACGGGTGCTGCTCCGGTCTATGTAGATGATTTTGTTTATGAATACATCCCTGCCGGCTTAGAAACAAAATTAGAAGCTCTTGATAAGACCATTGCTCTGCCGAATGATGCTGATGAGTCGGTTGTTTTAGCAAACGGTAACATCATTCTGATGGATGCTGCTACTTCTGCCGTAACCGCAGATGGCCTGAACGCTAAACTTTGCCCCAACACACCGGTTAGCCTGGTGGATGCTAGTGGTGCTGCTGTAACCAGCGGTCCGGCGGCAGGTAACTATGCTTACTTAAGCCGTGGCGTTCTCCCCGGAATCTTCTACAAGGTTTCTGACCTGGATGTTGCTATTGACGGCAAGGAAGTAACCGCAACGCTGCCTTATGCGGCAGATGAAGAAGTTGTGATGTTTGTTGCACTTTATAAAGATGGAGAACAACTCGAATTATTAACATGCAAGAGCGATACGGCTGCAGACGGAAAGCTGGAGGTTACCGTTTCTGATGATGAAGCAACCTCTTATAAGGTATTCCTTTGGAAGAGTGAAGCAACTATGATGCCTTTCTATGCAGCAGCTGAAGGCTCTCTGGACTAAGTTATAAGGCGATTATAAGCAAATAGCAGCACAAATAAGAGAGATTTTTCTCTCTTATTTGTGCCTTAGAGAAAATTTTACAAGTTTTGTACAACGCTTTTTCAAACTAAGCGTTATACGGGGGTATATAAATGAAGAAATATGTAGCAATTTTACTTGCCTTGGTGCTGACGTTGGCTATTGTGGCTTTTCCGGCGGCTGCAGAGAGCTTTGTTGCAACCAGCAGTCTGATGGAAGATACACTGACAGTATCGGGAACCGGTGCAAGCGGTCTGGTTTCTGTTCTGATTCTGGATGAAAACCAGAGTGTTGATGCTCTCGGTCACTCCAACATGCCTGCGTTGATGAGAGCAACACTGGCAGATACAAGCGGTACATTTACGATACCGTTTGTTCTTTATGCCGGCTTGACAACAGGACGTTATAAGGTCTACGCTGTAAATGGAGCAAACAACTGGATATCCCCTTCTTTTGTGTATGTAAATCCCAGAGAATTGGCATCGTTGTCTTCTGAGGTTAATTTTGCAGCAAGTGATGCAGCCATTAAAACTTTGCTGGAGCCCTTCCAGGTTGTGCTTCAGATGCCTGATTTAGATTTTACCGCAGACTATCTTTTCAAAATTCGTCCGTCGGCAGGCTATACACAAGAAGGTCTTAATACGGAAATTCAGCGTTCGGCAGCTCTCTATCTTTTGAGCCGGGGCGAAACGATTGAGGCTTTAACACCTTATAAGAATTATCTGAAAGATGCCGAGCTGGAGATTGACTGCTTTGAGCAGTATAAAAACCTGGGGGATTCTGCTAAGACTGACTATTTATCAAAGGTTTCTGTCATGAACTTAAAAACGGCAACAGCTTTGGCAGATGTCTATGGCGTCGGTGTTGTCTCAAGCGTTTTGTATGCTGACTCCTGGCAGAGTTTACGCAGCAGTCTCTTTGGCGGAGAAGCGGCAAACGGTTTCTTTACAAAGAAAATTGCCGAGGGAACGAAATATGGCGATTTAGCATATCCCGATACGGTTTTCCAGGAATTATACAGACAGAAAAACAGTCTGACAGATATGAACATTCTGAAACAGAAATTCAGCGAAACTGCTCAGACATTAT
Organism: Clostridia bacterium; assembly: GCA_045595795.1. Lineage (GTDB taxonomy): Bacteria > Bacillota > Clostridia > UBA1381 > UBA9506 > UMGS755. The sequence continues at coordinate 14,952 of JAZOBC010000046.1, forward strand.
ACAATGGAGAAAATGAAGAAGTTAATCTCAATCGTGGCAGCGGTGGCGGTGGCGGTTCTGTGATTTGGGGAGCCGATGTCGGTAATCTGATTGAACCCGAGGTATCAGAAAAACTGCCGGTTGAAAATAAGCCGATTCAAACTACAGGTTTTCATGATGTGACCGGTCACTGGGCAGAAGAAAAAATCAAACAGCTGGTGAGTCTGGGTGTTGTCAGCGGCTATCCCGACGGCGGATTCTATCCTGAAAATGCCGTTACAAGAGCTGAATTTGTTAAAATGCTTTGTCAGCTGTTTGACTTAGATGCAACAGCTGATGCAGGCTTTTCTGATGTTTCTGCCGGGGATTGGTTTGCACCTTATGTTTCGGCGGCGAAAACAGTCGGTTTGGTTCAGGGCGATACAGAAAACTGTTTCAACCCAAACAAAGCTGTCAGCAGACAGGATGCGGCAGTCATGCTGAGCCGTTTCTTGCAGCTTGAGGGTGTAGATGCCTCAGCATTTAGTGATAAAAGCTCTATTTCAGATTATGCTGCCGCTCATGTCGGAGCACTTCATGCTGCCGGCTTGATCAACGGTATGGAAGATGGTAGTTTTCAGCCTTTAGAAAAAACAACAAGAGCTCAGGCGGCTGTTATGCTCTTAAATTGTAAGAACCGGCAGGGAGGTGCCAACAAATGAAACGTCTTTTAAACATCTTTTTAATCTTAACTGTTTGCATTATGTCGGTGCTTCCGGTTATGCCGACGGCTTATGCAGCAGAAAGTGCCGGCAATGACCTGATATCTTATTTGACAGATGGTATCACGTTTTCTGCTGACGGTGTTACCCGTGCTGAGTTTGCTGCCGGTCTGATTCGTCTGGCATATGAAAAAGTGCCGGGAACTTCTTCAGCATCCTTCAGTGATGTAACACTGGCTCACACCTATGCACCGGAAATTTATACAGCGTTGTCCAAGGGTCTTATTTCTCCGGGAGAAAAATTTAATCCTGATGAAAAAATTACCTATGCGCAGGCAATGAAAATGGCGGTTAGTATGCTGGGTTATGGTACTCTGGCGCAAAGTACGGGCGGTTATCCCGCAGGCTATTTTTCCTATGGTCAAAGAGCCGGCGTCAGCATAAAGGATAAGGGAAGTAATGACTTTTTGACTTCAAGCGAAGCTGTTTTGCTCCTTTCGAAGGTTGCTGAAGCAGATATGCTTGCTGTTTCCGAGCTGGGAACCTATATGCAAATTAAAAATTCCACAATTTTGTCAGATGTTCGCGGCATTTTCAAGACCAGCGGTGTTATTACGGCAAATACATATTCCTCTCTTTATAGTGCAGACGGCGCGGTAAAAAAAGGTTTTGTTCTTGGAACCGAGAGCTTTTCAGGAACTGTTCCCGGTGGTCTTTTGGGTTATCATGTCGTTGTTTATTATCAGGAAAATGATAATGGCGATAAAGAGGCGTGCGTTGTAACACCCCGTAACAATGAGGTTGTAACGCTCTTAGGTCGTGAGTGCGATCCGATTCGCGGAAACACCTTAACCGATGTTGAGGGTGATGATTACAAAATCGACCCTGCTTACAACTTAATTTATAACGGAAAAGCCTATTCCAAAAATGACGGCAAGAAGTTTTTAAATGGAGCTGACGTTAAACTGACGTTGGTTGATGCCGGTGAGGACGGTGTTTTTGAAACTATTTTCGTTGAAGAAGCCGCTTACATGAAGGTTTCCCGTATTGAAAACGGTATCGGCGGTATGGCGCTTTATGACAACGAAACAAAAAACAGTATGGTCAGCCTGTTCGGTGAAGTTGAATATGAGATTTATGCCGACGGCGAAAATGGTCTGACGGAAATCTCCTTTGACAATATATCCATCGGCAGCTTAGTTGCATCCTATTCTTCCGAGGATAAAAAACTGGTGAAGCTGGTTCTCTGCAATAAGCGTGTCACCGGTGCAGTTACATCCTTGTCCAAAACTGAGAAAACGGTTACCATTGGAGAAGAGAAATATTATGTGAACGATACTCTGGATTCCATCTGGGGCAGCATCGCTTTGGGTGTAGAACAGGAATATCTCCTGGATGAATCCGGCAGGATTACGGCTATCGGCGTTGCTTCCTCCGCTGCTCAATATGGCTGGATTGTTGCGGCAAAGAACGGCAGCAACAGCGGTATCAGCACCAAGATTCTTTTAAAGATTTTTACCCAGTCGGGCGAAATGGAGATTCTGCCTTTGGCTGACCGTGTTTTAATTGATGGTGTTTCTACACCTCTTAATTCTCTGAGCGAAGATACCTTTAACAACCTGACTGACGACATGCGCCTGGTGCGCTTCAAAAAGAACACCGCAGAAGAGCCGAAGGTTATTATGATAGACTATCCGACAACGGCAACTCCCGGTAGCTATGTCTACATGGAAAAATCAGAGAATACCGACGATGCCTTGATCAGAAACCGTGGTTTTGAAACTCTGAAATTTGAGGGAACGACAGTTGGCCGTTATGATAGCAGTGACGGCAGAACCTTTGGTTACTATCATTTAGACGGCGGCTGCACCATGTTCTGTATTCCTGCGCAGAGTAGCCGTCGTGATGATGACAAGAACTATGTGATCGGTACCGATGGTATTCAGGGGGGTTACCAATACTCCTTTGCGGCTTACGACATGGATGTATACGCTGTTCCCGGTGCTGTTGTAGCTCTCACTAATTCACTGCCGACGGCGGTTAATGATAAAACCACCTTTGGTATTGTTGAATCGGTTGAAACCACAGTCAATGAAGATAATGAGCAGATACCGATTGTTTACCTGGCGGTTCAGGGAAAAATCGTTCCTTATTATCTGGACAAAGAAATCGTGTCTGTGGCATCTACCTTATCGCCCGGTGACTGTATTCGTTTTAATTCCTTTAAGAAAGGCTATATTAATGCTGTTTTAAAGGATTACGATTTCAGCGACAATCAGGCAATTAAAAATAGTCCTCGTGGTGCAGCGTATGGTCACCTGGATGCAGGTTGGATTTACAGCATCAACAACCGACATATCAACCTGATGCCCGAGGGCAAGACAACGGGTCTGAGCAGCAATGACATCATTGCACTGAATTATGCCGGCCAGGTAACATATGTATATGTTAAGCCGGCAACAGAATCCAAGCCTGCCAAGATTAACATCTGTTTCGAGCCTCAGCAGGAGGTCAGAGACTACGTAACCAGCGGACAGCAGGCAGACAGAGCCGTTGTGTATGGTGCCTACAACAATATTACCAATGTTGTTATTTATCGCTTTAACTAAACCGGAGGTGAATGCAATGAATAAAAAGTTTATCGGAAAACGCCTGTTTTCTGTCGTTCTGGTCCTTTTGATGATCCTTTCTGTTGTTCCGGCACTGGCAGCAGAGGGGCCAACGGTCTATCTGGCAGACAGCTTTGAAGACCAGGCGACCAATCAGATTCCCGAGGGAACAACCTATACCGGCTTTAATGCCCATGTTGTAGAAATCGACAACCATAAAAAAGGACTTTATTTAGAGCCGGAGAACAATGAAATTAAAGTTTCCGTCGCTCTTCCTAATGTAGAAAAAGACTTTTTCTTCACGATGAATTTCTCTGTTGAGGGAAATATCAAAACAGGACGTGTGAGTTTAGTCAGCAGCTCTAACGCAACAACGAAACTTATCAGTATTTCGGATAATGCGCTGACGGTATACGACGGCAAGCGTGGTCTTCCGTCCCTGAAAAAGGATACCAGCATTACCATTGGCTATAAGCCTTCGCAGAAGCGTATGGACGTTTATAATGGTGACAAGCTGGTTTTAAGCAACCGGTTTGTTAAAGGCGGTCCTTCTGTTGTTAAGACCCTGGAATTTGCAATGGAAACTCTTGACTATACCGATGCAAAGGTATTAATTGACGATGTCTATGTTTATTCTGAACCCTGCGGTCAGAAACTCAACATCCCGAAGGTCGAGTATAATGAAACAGTATATGCCTGGGAAGAGGCTATATATGATGATGAGCCGGCGGTTTTCATCTTCAAAAACTTTGATGCTTCTTCTGGTGGTTTGCTTGCACTTGATTTGCAGACGGCGTCCTTCGGTGCGGATATGGTGGAAAAAGACGGCGAGTCCTACTACGAAATTCCTTGTTCGGACGAACAGTACGTTAGTGATATTCTCTTCCAGGGTGCCAAGAGCAGCATCACCATGGAAATCAGCGTTAAGCAGGGGAACCCCGGTGCTGACCTGAACGTTTTGTTTGCCAGCAAGGCAAATGCATGGAGTACTCTTTTGAATATCGGTGCAACGGGCAGTGTTAAGGCTGCAGGCATCAGTCTTGGCAATCTGGAAGAAGGAAAGTGGAACCATATTGCCATGGCAATTAACTATGGTGCCGGCACCTTTGACGGCTACTTCAACGGTAAGCATGTCTTACAGAGTGCCGGAATTGGTTCGATTGAGGCACCTGCCCGAATTCGTTTTCATAGACCGCCCAGCTCTGACAAGGGTGCTGTTATGATTGATAATTTGCGTGTATACTCCGGGGCTGAATTCAGAGAGATTGACGATTCACCATATACCGGAATCTCTGTTTTAGGCGGTGATGGTTTAGCAATCAAGACGCTTGCAGGCAGAAACGCTTTTCATGGTTATAGTGATTATGTTGCTATAAACGGTGAACGCCAAAAATCGGAGACACCGGCTTACATCAATGATGGCGTTATCTATGGTTCGTTGGCAGATTTTTCTGAAATGTTAGGTGCCGAGGTTGTTGCAACAGCCGGTAATGCAGAGGTCAAGGTCGGCGAGCAGAGCGTTACCTTGGACAGCGCACCTGTAACCAAGGACGGCAAGGTATATCTGCCGGCAAAGAATTTTGTTGAAAAACTTGGCAAGAGATCTGTTGAAGGAGAGCGCGGTTTATTTATCTTTGGCGATGATATGCCGGCTCTGTCACAGACAAAGATTTTGGCAACGAACAACTACATGCAGTATGGCCGTCTGACACCGGAAGAGGTCTTAGAGCTCTTAAAGAAAAAGACCGGCCATCCCCGTACAAATATGACGGCAGCAGACTTTGAACGGGTGCGGAATACATATAAGACAGATCCTGCTTATAAGGCAAGGGTGGACTATTACATTGAAACTCAATGTATGCCTGATAGAGAAATACTGGAAAATGACGGCAACTGGTATCCTATCAATAGTTTCATGACAGGCTACCTGATTACCGGTGAAGAATACATGTTTGAAAAACTTAAGCAAAGTGCAGAAGTTTTATTAGACATGGATTCATGGACATGGGGTAACGACAGTTTGCAACCGGCAGGTTACTTTGGTACGATTGCGATGCTTTATGACTGGCTCTACGATGAATGGGATCCTGAAATGCGCAAGAGAATGGAAGACGCTATGCTAACCAAGGGCTTGCCTTTCTGGGAAACTGTTCTGAAGGGCTCGGATGCTACCATAACAGCCTCGGCAGGAATCGGTAATAACATTACCGGTGTGTGTATGTCTCAGGCTCTTTTAGGTGCGGTTGCAATCTGGGATCTGGATCCGGAACGAGCTTCTTATGTTGTTGCAGAGTCTATGCGTGCGTTGGAAAAGGTTATGAATAACTTCTTCCCCCACGGTTCATGGGGTGAAGGTCTTGACTATGCTTCCTATTTAAGTTCTCACTTATCTCGTGGTATTTCCACAATTATCAACGCATTAGGTGACGACTACGGCTTCCTGGATGCCCCCGGCTTCAGACAATTTCCGGACTTCTATATGTCCATGCACGGTCCTGATGGCGGCTCAAACTTTGGAGACTCCGGTGACTGGTCCAGGAGAGTGTTCTATGATGGTCTGGTTTTCCCGTGGGCAGCATATGTCTATGATTCACCTGAAATTTATATGTTAGGTAAAAAATATATGGAATTTTCCGAAAGACCGGATTATTTAGAACATATTCTCTATTATAACAGCGAGTGGGAAAAATTACCGATTGAAGATCTTGACATGAAGCTTGAGAGCCGTTACACGAGTACAGAAGATGTTACGATGCGTAGTGGCTATGGTGAATATGATACCTATCTGGCAACGAAGTTCGGTAAGATTAATGTTGGTCACGGACACTGGGATATCGGTTCCTTTATCCTTGACATGGGGGGTGTTCGTTGGGCGATTGACTTAGGTGCAGATTCTTACGAGCTGCCGGGGTACTTTACGGAGTATCAGGGATATCAATACTATCGTAAGCGTTCTGAAGGACATAATATTTTCCAGATTAATCCGGGAGACAAGGATAATCAGCAGACATGGGTATTTGCTCCTGTTACAACTTATGAAAGTTCCAAGACAAAGGCAGTTATCATTGGCGATTTGTCGGTGATTTATCCGCAGTCTAAATCTGCACAACGAGGTTATATGTTGACGAATAACCGCAAGGATGTCATTATTCGTGATGAAATCAGAACGGAAAGCCCCTCTGAGATTTACTGGTTTATGCATACACCGGCGGACATCACTATCGTTGATGGTGATACCGCGATCCTGACTCAGGGCGACAAGCAGGTTCAGTTAGACTTCATTACGAATACTCCGAATGCTGAACTCTTTGTGATGGATGCAGTTCCGCTTTCTACATCGCCAAATCCAAGCGGACAGAATGCGAATGCCGGTGTCAAAAAGGTTGCCATTAGGATTCCTGCTGCAACGTCTCTTGACCTAACGGTTCGTATCGCAGCAGTAGGCAGTACAGGTGCTTCGCAGCCGGTTCCTGATGTTCCGCTTGCACAGTGGTCTGCTGCGGAGTAATCAGAAAGGAGAGAATACAATGAAAAAAATATTAGCACTTATCTTGATTGTGGTTCTGTCCCTTTCAACTCTTCCTGCTTTTGCAGTACCCTTGGTTAAGAGCTTCGATTTTGAAGGCTTTGAAGACGACGAGCCTGCACAGGATGCAAGCGGCTGGACCTGGACGACTATGAATCAGTATGCATACTGGCGTACAGATGAAAAATTTGTTGCCACAGATTCCTGGCTTGAACCCGTAGCGCGTACCGGTGATGTCACCGGTACAGCGCTCCGTATCTATGCAAAGGATGGTACAACGGCTTACAATAAAAGCAATGCTAACCCTATGGTTTACCGTGGTAATGGTATTCCAATTTCAACGGAAACCAAGTTCAACCTGGACTGGATGGTCGAAGATTTAAATGCAGCTCATTACATTCAAATGCAAATTAAAAAGGTTGGCGCCAGTTCACATAACTATCATGTCCCCTTCAGAATTGAAAAAAGCGGTAAGTTGTTAACCTTTGGTGTTGATACCGGCATGACCATTGCTCCCGGAGAATGGCACAACTATGAGATGATTCTTTCCACTACTGAGGGTGTTTTCATGTATGTGGACGGCAAGCCTGTTTATGTCGATCCTAATTTCACATGTGTCGATATTGCCTTGACTTATTTCCATCAGGAATTGTCTAACGATGGGAACGGATACTTTAAGGGTTCTGCTATGCAGATCGACAACTTAAATTATGAAATGCTTAGTTATTCCGGTGCGGCAGATCCTCTGTATGACAAGAAGCTTTTCGGTCTTGGCGAGGCAGTCTTTACGGAAGGAACAGATAGCATCAGCGCAACCATCTCTGCTTATAACTTTGGTGCAGCCGGTTTGCCCTATCTGGCAGTTTTGAGCGTGTATGATGCTGAGGGTGCCTCTGTTGGTTACGGTGTTTCCGCACCCGGCAGTGTGTTGGCAGGCAACAAGAAAAATGAGACCATCAGCGTAAGCTGTTCCCGGTGGGGCGAGGGTTACAGTGCTGAGCTTTTTATATTAAATGATTGGAGCGACTTATCCGCTTTTCAGAATGTAATTTATACCTATCAGGACGCAGAATGAAGCATGTATTTTAGTTTTTCTCCGGCGCAGCGCAAAAGGGGTTTTGACAATGTTCTTATGGTACGGACTTGGGAAAATGAACGTTGCGCCGGAAAATAAAACGAGCAGATGCCAGAAAAGGAGTAACAACATGAAAATTGATCTTATAAAGGCCGGCGCCATTGCAGATGGCAAAACCAAGGTTACAGAAGTTGTCCAGAAGGCTATTGATGCCTGCGGTGATAACGGAGGCGGTATTGTCAGTTTTCCTGCCGGTCAGTACTTAATGGGTAAGGTTTCTTTGCGCAGCCATGTTACCATTGAACTCCAGTCCGGATGCCGGATTATCGCATCTCCTGATGAAGTTGATTATCCCATGTCTCCCGGTTATGAGGGCTCGTTGTGGGTTTGTCCTTCAGAAGAGGAATGTGAAAAAGACCGTTGGCTGATGAACAGACGTCAGGGTGTTTTTTATGGTTGCAGCCTGGAAGACATTCATTTCTGCGGGCCGGGTATGATTGACGGTAACTGTGAAAATATTCTGGTTCCTCAGAATCGTAAGTATGAACCCGGTTGGGCTTGCTACGAAAAGGATCTGGACATCTTAGCAGGCAAGGGCTTCAGACCGGTTCTGATTTACTTAGAGGATTGCCACCAGGTAAAGATTGAGGATATCTACCTCTATCATGCACCTGTCTACACCATGAACTTCCTGTACTGTACCCATATGTGGATTCGTGGCATTCGCATTGATAACCTGATTGGTGCGGACAATGCTGATGGTATGCATATTACCTCCTGTTCTGATGTGTTCATTTCTGACTGTGACCTGTACTGTGGTGATGATTCTATTGCTATTGATACAGATGACGGGAAACCTGCAGAACGCTTCCTGATTACCAATTGTAATATTGCAAGCCGGAATAACTGCTTCAGAATCTTCCATTCTCTTCACGATGCACATCAATATACCATTTTGCCTCGTGGAGTGGTGCGTGATATTACTATTTCCAATATTACCGTAAAAGAGGCGGACAGCGTTGTTTGTATTAACTGCGACTGGGGTGAAATTTCTCAGGTTGTGGTACAGGGAGTTACCGGTACGATGACTCGAAATGGTGCAGCTTTCTTAATCACCTCTCATAATGATTCTAAGGTTGACCGTGTTCTCTTCGACAACTGGTTCATCACAACCCGTGGCGGCGGCTATATGTATGCTGAACCCAACAGCGTGATTTCCAATGTGGAACTTTCCAGAATGAATATGGTGCTTTGTCCGAAAACCCAGACATTCTGCTGCGGTCTGCGGGCGCTGCCGAAGGTTTCTGAAGAATGCTCCAATAAGAATATTCCTCAGTACTGGTGGTCTCACAGTCTGCCGTTTTTTATGCAGATTGTGAATACAGAAAACGTATCCTTAGAGAAAGTTTCCATTCGCTGGGGCGAAGAATGTTTAGAAGGGCTGGATCATATGGCAAGTCCTGAGGGTCAGAAGCTTCTTCGCGAACGGGAAACTAAATACGGTTATCCAAAATTCTATGAAGTAACCCGGGATTGGCCTGCTATTCGTGTTGATGATTCCGTTGGCTTTACTGCTGAGAAATTGAATCTGGAGGCACATGGCAATCAGAAAGATGCACTTGTGATTTACGAAAACGGACAGCTCGTTAAGTCCGAATAAGATTATGCTCCGGCGGGTTGCTTAAGAGCAACCTGCCGGAGGCTGAATTTGATTTATGTTTTTCTAATGAAAAAGACTTGGAGTGTTTTATATGAAAATTTTTGTTACCGGTCCTCAGACCGGAGGAAATCAATTAGTTTTTGAAAGCTTCTTTCCTCAGCATGTTCGTGAAAAGTTAGAGAGTCTGGGTGAAGTTTATTATAATGAGAGAGGACATTATCTGTCCAAAGAAGAAATGATTGAGCTGATTCCCGATGTGGATGTATTATTTACCGGTTGGGATACACCTATGCTGGATGAGGAGATATTAGATGCGGCAAAAAAATTGAAGGTTATTGCTCATACCGGAGGCACAACGTCGTTAGTAGACCCCAGTGCTTATGATAGGGGCATTACAGTTTTAAGCGGCAACACAATTTATGCTGAGTCTGTAGCGGAATCTGTCATCGCTTATGCCCTGACGGCTCTCCGCCGAATTCCTGATTACCTTGAGGAAACAAAAAAAGGCAATTGGAACGAAAACATCAATGTTTGGGAGGGGCTTTTGGACCAGAAGATCGGTATTGTCGGTTACGGCATGACGTCACACTACTTAGTAGATTTATTAAAGCCTTTCCGTCCTGAAATTCTTGTTTATTCTTCTCATATCCGCGATGAGGAACTGGCAGAAAAGAACATGAGACGGGCGAGCTTGGAAGAAATTTTTTCAGAATGTAAAATTGTGACCATTCACTCGGCGATGAAAGAAAAAAATCGCCACATGATCAGCCGGGAACTGTTGGAAATGTTGTCGCCGGAAGCACTTCTCATCAATACAGCCCGTGGTGGCCTGATTGATGAAGAGGCTATGGTAGAACTCCTTTCAGAAAATCGTTTTAGAGCTATTTTAGACGTATTTGAGGTTGAGCCGCTACCGGTGCCGCATGCACTGCGTGAGCTTCCAAATGTTTATGTTATTCCTCACAGAGCCGGCCCGACCTATGACAGAAGAAAGTTTGTAACCATGGCGTTAATTGAAGATGTTAAAAATTTTGGTACCGGAGCTCCGTTGAAAACGGAAATTTCGCGTCAGTATGCAGGATTTATGAGTGGATCTAAATCTAAATAAGAGAGAAGAGTGTTTTATGAAGACATATAGACATAATGAAGCGCCACTGGAGTTGCACGGCATCCCGTTTTTTGACAAAACCGGAGAGTGGTATCGTCTGCCTCCAGAAATTACAGATAAAATTGAAACCCTTTCTTTTATGGGCAGACGAAGCGCCGGCGCAAGAATTTGCTTTAGGACGGATGCAAAAGAGTTTACCGTTAAAGTTGCCTTAAAAACTTTGCGTGTGGATATTGGTCTTTCTATTTACGCTTGCCAATCGGCTCATGTTTTAATTGGTCCACGGCATGATGCACTGTTTCCGGGACACGTCAGACCGGACAATTACGACATGAAGGAGTTCCGGCGTACTTTTACAAAGTCCGGCGAGATGGAAGACATCACTATCTATGTTCCCAGAAATGAGATTCTTGATTATATTGAGGTGATGGTTCCCGATGATGCAAATGTTGAGCCGCCCACGCCTTATAAAGATATTAAACCCATCGTTTTTTACGGTCCGTCTTATACAGAACAGGGGAACTGTTCAACATCCTTTGTTTCTTATACGGCGATTCTTTGCGAGCGTCTGAATGTTGACCATTATAACATGGGTTTTTCCGGCAACGCACGGGGAGAAAAGGAAGTGGCGGAATATATTAAGAAGATTGATATGAGTCTTTTTGTCTATGACTATGATGAAAATGCCCCTACGGTAGAGCATCTGGAAAAGACACACAAGCCTTTTTATGATATTATCAGAAAAGCAAACCCCGACCTTCCGATTATTATGATTTCAAGGACGGTCTATCGTTATACCGAGGAAGATTATGCAAAGCGTGATGTGATTAAAAAGACCTATTTAGAGGCAAAAGCTCTGGGTGATGAGAACGTTTATTTTGTAGACGGCGAGAGTCTGTTCGGTGACGTGGAACGGATGCTTTGCTTTATGGATGAGATTCATCCCAATGACATTGGCATGCTAATGAAAGCCAATGGCCTGGAGCCTTTGGTTAAGCAGATTTTAAAAACTGAACGGGTTTAAGAAAAGTGCGTTCCATATATATATGTATATAGGAGGAAAATTTAGTGGACTTAATGAAGTTAATGACGCATCCTGACGCGAGGTTTAGTGAAGAAAAAATATATATCTTTAGAAAAACGATAACTTGTAAAGAACCGGTATCATTTTCTGCAAGCGTTTTTGCTGATACACGATATAAACTTTACATCAACGGACAACTGGCCTCGATTGGTCCTTGCCGTGGCAACAATACAGAAAAGTATTACAACGAAATTGAGATTGGAGCATGCCTTAATGAGGGAGAAAATCTGATTGAAGCAGTCGTTTTACAGCTCAAGAATGAATATGATGGTAATCATGTTTATAAAAACTTAGGTTCGGTTGTACGAACCGGGAATATGGTTTTCGGCTTTCAGGGAACGGTTGTTTGCAAGAATGAAACATTTCAGGTAGAGGCGGATGAAAGTTGGGAGGTTGCTGTCTTAGAAGGCATAACGTTTGTTGGTGATCCAAATTACATTGTCGGTATGAACGAAGAGATTACACCAGAGTTTTTCCGGGAACCGAAATGGAAGGAACCCGTTTTTGCAGATTATTGTGTTGATTTTGATTTTCCAAAGCCACGCATCTTTATTGTTGGTCGGTATACGGCTAAATCAGCGCCGATTCCAGAACAACGGTTAGAACCAATTTTTTTATCCTTTGATGAAAATGGTATTTGTGATGCCAATGAGTTAATGACGGCATATCTTAAAATTACTTTGTCCGGTAAGGGCAGCGTTCGTTTTACTTATGCAGAATGTAAAACATTGAAAGATGAAAAGGGAAAAGTCTATAAAAAAGACCGTACGGATCCTAATGGCATCATTAAGGGTTATACCGACATCGTTCATTTAGACGGTGAAGAGGTTGTGTTCCAACCTTTTTGGTTCAAAACCTTCCGTTTTATTAAGTGTGAAATTGACGGTGATGTAACGATTAAGAGCATTGAAGGCTTGGAGACCGGTTATCCCCTGGTGGTAGAAGGCTCCTTTGAAAGTGACAATGCTGTGGATAATAAACTGTGGGAAATTAGCTTACGAACCATAAAACGCTGTATGCAAGAAACCTATACAGACTGTCCTTACTATGAGCAAGAACAGTATTTAATGGATACAAGGGCGCAGGCACTATTCACGTATCAGGTATCAAACGATGACAGGGAAATTCGACGAACCATATGTGATTTTGCAGCATCACAGCAAACGTGCGGTATTTTGTGTTCCAAGTCTCCGGACTTTTACCCTCAAATTATTCCCGGGTTTTCATTTTACTTTATCTTTATAATGCATGAACATTATCTCCGCTTTGCAGATAAAGATTTTATTTGCTCTTGCATCCCGACCGCAGAGGGAGTTCTCCGTTATTTCGCAAACAACCTTTCTGAAAAAGGTCTTGTTAAACGGAGTGGCTTTTGGAATTTTGTCGATTGGGTAAAGGATTGGGCACATTTGTCAGGTGTTCCTTTGGGTGAAAAAGGGGAGGACATGGCAATTTATACCTTGATGTACATAGCGGCATTGGAGAAAATGGCATTTTTATATGATGAAATTGGAAGACATGAACTGGCGTCAGCAGTACGTCGATTTGCAGAAAGCAGTAGGAAATCTGTTAAAGAGCATTGCTATGACAGCAAATCAGGATTGTTTGCAGATGGTCCTTCAAAGAAGTATTTTAGCGCTCATGCGCAAATTTGGGCTGTTTTATCAGGTACCGTTCAGGGTGAGGAAGCGAAGAGTATCATGGAAAGATCCGAATCGTTGTCTGCACAACCGACCTATGCATATATTTATGATTACTTTCGCGCGTTAGAAGCGAGCGGCTTATATCATAGGAGAAAACAGAAGTTAGATGCGTTGCGTGAATTGGTTTCCTTGCACTGTACAACTGTTCCCGAAACACCCGGCAATACCAGAAGCGAATGTCATGGCTGGGGTGCAACAGTTCTGTATGAATTTGCTGCCCTTGATTTGGGTGTTCGGGTCAATGAGCCTGAAAAAATAATTGAAATTTCTCCTTATACGGCAGAACACGACAGGGCGAAGGGTGTTGTTGTTATTAACGGCGGTACAGTATCTGTTTCCTGGTACAAGGAAAATGGGAATTTTAAAATAGATATTGAAGCACCGCAAGGCTACAGAAAGCGGATTTATATGCCTAATGGTAGCAAATATGAAAACGACGAAGAGAAGATGAGTTTCAGCTGCCAGCTTTAACGAAATCGAGTCCGGGAATGGGAGATTCCACTACATCGGTGTTTTTTGTACAACTAAAATTATAGTTCACCGGCTTTGCATGATGACAACGATTGCCCTTTTAGGTTTTACGGGCTTTTTCGCATTTGTGAGTTACACTTGTTGGCAACGTCAAGAGGAAAGAGGTAAACTGAGCAATGGAAAAACATTTTGAGTTTGCAAAGAAAATGACTCAGGTACATAAACCAAATAGAATCAATTCAGCGATAAAAATCAATCCGGCACATACGATTGTTACAGAAGAGTGGAAGATTGCATGCAAGGCAGAAAGCGGAGTTGTCCTCAAAGAGGCACTTGAAGATTTACAAGATTATTTCAAAGTGTCAATGGGACTAATGTTAGAAATTGTTACTTTGGAAGAATGTGCAGAAAAAATAATTTTTGCATCTGTTGATGCCACGATGGAAGCAAGAAGCTTTCGTTTAAAGGCAAGTGACAGGATAGAAATACTTGGCTGTGATGAACGGAGTGTCGCTCAAGGATGTTATGCGCTGGAGGATGAGATGAACTTTAACCAGCACCCATCTTTGGCACCGTGCGATATAATAAGACGTATGCGCTTTTCGCCGAGATTTATCCATAGCGGTATGCCGGCAAGACAGTTTCCAAAAGAACATTTGCGTAAGATTGCCCATTTTGGTTTTGACTCCGTTATGGTTATGGGTGACCCGAAAATCATCGAGGGAGGCGAGGCTTGCGATAAGTTTAATCAAGTTATTAAAAATGCGGCCGATTGCGGTTTGGATGTTTATACCTTCTTTCCCTTTAAAAATCCGTACCATCCTGATGACGAGGGTGCTTATGAGTTTTATGAAGGTACCTACGGTAAGTTGATTAGGTTGTGTCCCGGTCTCCGTGGCCTTATTTTGATTGGTGAGTCCTGTGAATTTCCTTCAAAGGATCCCCGCACAACGGGAAAGCCCTGGAGAGAATCCCTGCAGGATGAAAAACCCAGTCCCGGATGGTTTCCGTGTAGTGATTATCCGCAGTTTGCAGCGATGGTAAAAAAAATCATTGATTCACATTCTGATAATATTGACCTTGTATTTTGGACTTACAATTGGTTCTATGCAGACGAAAAACTCAGAGAAGAGTTTGTTCGTAATTTGCCTAAAGGCATAACGGCAATGGCAACCTTTGAGATGCAAAGTGTTGTGCAAATCTCACCTGAAGCGAAAGAGGTGACAACGGATTATACCCTTTGGCAGATAGGGCCTGGCAGTTCCTATGGCTCTGAGGCAAAAATTGCCCGTGAAGTGGGTAGAAAAATGATTGCTATGACAAACTCAGCCGGCAATACATGGGATATTGGTGGTGTTCCCTATTTACCTGCTCCGCAAAGATGGATGAAGAGGTGGGAGTCGGTTATTAGTTGTCAGGAGAATCTGAGGCTGGATGGAACACAGGATTCGTGGTCCTTCGGATTTTGGCCTTCTTTTATATGTGAAATGGCGAAATTTGCCTATATGGATCCGGCACCGGATATGAATGAATTTCTTCGTAGGATTATCGTCAGAGATTATGGTGAAGAAAATGTTGAAAAAATGCTTTCGATTTTCGAACTGTTCTCTGAAGGTATGAGCCATTGTGTATCAACCAATGAAGACCAATATGGACCGGCAAGAGTGGGACCGGCGTATCCCTTATTTTTTAAACGATGGGAACTTATCCCCAAGGGACCTGACTCTTGCAGAGATGTTAATTATGAAGCATATCCTGTTTATACTTATAATCTGGATTATAAGGATAGACTTCTTTACGAAACAAATGAATACAGACAGATGGCATCATATTTTGACGAGGGTTCAAGAAGACTTACAGAGGTTATTGCCAATCTACCTACGAAAAAGCTTTCAAATGCCAAAGAACTTCTGGGTGTTTCTAAATTCATTGCAAACACGGCAAGAACCATTCACCATGTAAAAAGATGGCATTATCTAAAAGGACAGCTTGGTGTATATGTTGATGCTGCTCCCACTTGGGTAGGTGGTCGTAAGGGCATGGAGGACGCTAAAAAGGCAGTGAAGTCTCTTGTTCCTGTTGCCAATCCTGAGCCGATTGTGCGGGAACTTATTGATATTTTAAAGCGGGAAATTGTCAATGCGGAAAATACTATTCCTTTGGTTGAAGAAAATTCACGTTTGGGCTATGAGCAAGAGTTCGATTATGCTTGTTCTAAAGAACAGATTGAATGGAAAATTAAAATGGCAAAGCGTACTTTGAATGAGGAATTACTACCAATGCTCTGATTTTCTCTTATCAATAAATATGAAAAGTTGATTACTTTCGTATATTATTATCAATAGTTTTACAAATCTGTTGACAATATGATTTATTTGTGTTAACATTAAAATATAACTTGTTATAACAAGTTATATCAACTTATATGGGAGGTCATTAATATGGCAAAAGACACTGTTAGGATTATTTCTCCAAATGGTCATTTGGGCTTTGCACCGACCAAAGAAGAAAGCTTTTATTTAGGTGCAGAAACGAAACCGGACTATTATTGTTGCGATAGCGGTAGTGATGATATTGGTCCTGTTCCTTTAGGTGCAGATAAATGCGCAAGTCATCCTGATCATCAGTATCATGATATCGAGTTGATGCTTTTAAAGGCAAGAGAACAGGGTGTGCCGATGATTATTGGTTCAGCTGGTGATACCGGTACAAACAGCCGTGTTGATATGTACGTTGGCTTTATTAAAGACATGGCAAAAAAACATAACTTAAAGCCCTTTAAACTGGCTTACTTCTACTCTGAAGTAGATAAAGAATATCTCCGCAAAAAGATGGAAGCCGGCGAAGAGATTGAAGGTCTTGATGGTCGCACAAATCTGACCGTTGAAGAGCTTGACAAAACAGACCGTATCGTGGCTGTTGCAGGTGTACATCCCTTTATTAAGGCTTTAGAAATGGGTGCTGATGTTATTATTGGCGGCCGTACCTCTGACGCCTGTGTATTTGCAGCCCCTGCAATTTATGAAGGCATCCCCGAAAATATGGCATATTACACAGGTAAGGTACTGGAATGTGCATCTTTCTGCTGTGAGCCTTATGGTGCAAAGGAAAGCGTTATCGGTACCGTTACCAAAGATGATGTAAAGGTTACTGCAATGGCACCGTTCCAGCGTTGTACGCCTGCCTCTGTAGCCGGTCATGCAATGTATGAAAGAACAAACCCCTACTATGAGTACGTAGCAGGCGGTATGATGGATATGAGCGAGTGTGAGTACGAGCAGTATGATGAAAAAACCTGCCGTATTACAGGTGCAAAGTTTATTCCGGTTGACGGAAGAGTAAAGGTAAAACTTGAGGGTTCAGGTTTTGTTGGTTACCGCTATTTAGGTCTTGCAGGCATTCGTGATCCTTATACAATCAAAAATATTGATAAGGTTATTGATTGGGCTAAATCTCAGATTAAAGAACGTCGTCCGAACGACTGGTATGAGGTAAGTTATCGTGTGTTCGGAAAAAATGGCGTTATGGGTGATTTAGAGCCGATTAAAGAAACAAAATCTCATGAACTTATGGTTGTTGTTGAAGGTGTTGCCAAAACTAAGGAAGTTGCAGAAGAGGTTGCACTTGTTGGTACTCGCCAGTTATTCTATGCAAGACTTCCGGAAGTAAAGGGAACAGCGGGAACAGCAGCATTTGTTATGGATGAAGTTGTTGAAATGTCCCCTGCTTATGTTTGGACAATGGATCATACAGTTGAGGTTGACGATCCGCTCGAACTATTTCCTATTACAATGATTGAGATTGGAGAGTGAGCATAATGAAAACAGTTAAATTATTAGATCTTGCAAAAACTATTCGCAGCAAAAATGCGGGTACAGATCGTATAACATTTGATATCATCTTCCGCGAGAAGGAAAACTACGAACTGGTTAAAAATTCTGGTGCGTTTACTCGTGAAACCGTAAAGAAAATTTACGGAATTGATGACAGCCGAATTGCTGATTTTGTAGAGTTTGATCCTGGTCTTGCAATCAAATTTACCATTAATCGCCTTAAACCATCCGGTTCTTTTGGCGAGGGCGATGTATTTGGTTGTCAGCAGTACCCACCTTTATATGATGTTGAAATTCCTGTAGAGGACTAAGTATAAGGAACTGCTGCTTTAAAATTCGGGCGATAATGTGTTGATTATCGCCCGAATTTGTTGTATAATTTAATTTAATTGGAAGTGGGAAATCAATGACAATTAAACACTTTATAGGTATCGTTGTTACCCTTTTGTCTATAGTTGCCTTGAGTATTTATTCAGGAAAGACGATAAAAGAGAAGAAAGGCGCAAAGTCGTGGATTGTTGCAGGTGCCATAATGGGAACGCTTGTTGGCGGTTCATCAACGGTTGGAACGGCACAACTTGCATATCAGTATGGTATGAGTGCCTGGTGGTTTACATTAGGTAGCGGAATAGCATGCTTAATTCTTGCCCTGTTTTTTGCCAAGCCATTACATCAAAGTGGGCACAAAACGCTAATTGCTTTTATTACATGTGAGTATGGTCAAAAAAATGGGCTTATTGCTTCTGTGCTTTCATCATTTGGCAGTTTTATTAATATTATAGCACAATTGATTTCAGCAACGGCAATCATTGCGATGATTGTACCTGATTTTCCTCTTGCTCTATCACTGTTGATTTCAGCGTTGTTTATGGTGCTATATGTTATATTTGGCGGTACAAAAGGAAGTGGATGGGTCGGCATTCTAAAAATGCTATTGCTTTACACAGCTATGATTGCAAGTGGAGTTTTAGTCTTTGTTTTCTCAAATGGCATAGGCGGTTTTGTTGAGTTGGTTAACTCTATTGACAATGCTGCCGGAATCAACTTTGGCAGTTTATTTGCTCGTGGTGTGGGAGAAGATCTTGGAGCTTGCCTGTCTCTAATTTTGGGCGTGATTACCACACAGAGTTATGCTCAGGCAATTTTTATGGCGTCAGACACGAAGAATGCAGTAAAAGGAGCTGTTTTAAGTTCGGTTTTAATTCCTCCTGTTGGTGTTGGTGGTATATTAGTAGGGTTATATATGCGAGCCACTCATCCAGGTATTATGCCTAAAACTGCGTTGACACTTTTTGTTACTGAAAGTATGCCACCGTTATTGGGTGGTGTTGTGTTGGGTACTTTGTTTGTAGCTGTCGTGGGGACGGGGGCCGGACTTGCATTAGGAATTGCTGCAGTTTTAAGGCGCGATGTTTTGCCGCTGTTGCCATTTGGTCGTAAGAGAAACTTTTCCGGCATTATGATCGAGAGAATATTGCTTGTATTATTGTTATTTATTGCATGTGTTCTCTCTATGGGACCTTTAGGAGATACAATTTTGAAATTTTCCTTTATGTCTATGGGACTACGAGGTGCTACTATATTTATACCATTGTGCTGTGCTCTTTGGCTTCCGGGAACTGTTAAAAAAGGATATGCAATAGTAGCTATTATTTTAGGACCTTTGTCAGTACTGATGTTTGAAATGTGGGGAATTTTGAACTTCGATTCGTTGTTTGTCGGAGTTATCATTTCGGCTCTGATTATGTTATTGGGTTTTTTGCTGAACAAAAAGCACAAAAGTTGATTTATCAATGTAGATAAAATAATGTGAAAGGTTGATTTTGCTATGGCTTCGTATGAGCGCGCACAGACATTGTATTTGCAAATTAAAGAAAGTCTTGAAGAGGGAATAAGGACAGGAAAATATCCGATCAATAGCAAATTGCCTTCAGAAAATTCTTTGTGTAAGATGTTTAACGTGAGCCGTATTACCATTCGTAAAGCATTAGACATATTAGAAAATAGTGGGATGGTATATTCTATACATGGTAAGGGAACATTTGTAAAGGCTAAGATGATTGATTCTGATTTAAAAAAAATTAGTTCTTTTGGTGCAACGCTAGAACATATGGGTTATAACGGCTATACGAAGATTGTATGTTATGAAGAACGTGACACAAATGAGTTTGAGCGGATGTTGCATAATAATGATTGGAAAAGAGCAAGCTACCTTTCTTTAATTGGGTATTCGATGGATGAACCAGTTGTGTTGTACCGTTCTGTGATTAAGAGTCCATATGGGCTTGATATGCATAAAGTAGCGTTGGAATTGGAAAAGCAAGGGGTTCCATTTTCTACATTTGATTTGTATGCCCGAGTTGGCTTAGAAATAGGAAAAGTTGATCAGAAAGTTGAAGCGATAAATGCAGATGAAGAAATAGCCTCTTTATTAAATAAAAATCCCGGTGATGCGATTTTGGTTTTAGACTCTGTTATAAGAGATAAAAATATGCAGCTGATAGAATATAAAAAAGGTTATTATTCTACAGATAAATATACGTTTAATTTAAGTAGAGAACTATAAATTTTAAATGAAACTAGAATGTTTAATGATTTATATTTTGGAGGGGAAAAATGAATAATCTAAAAGCGGGCTTTGGCCGTGTAAATATTAATCCACCGATGGGTATTTCTATTAGGGGTTATTATAAATTGCGATATGCAGAAGCAATTTTGGACGATTTGGAAGTAAATGCACTAGCTCTTCAATGTGGAACAGATAAGGTCATTCTTATTTCTGTTGATCATTGCGGTATTGATCAGAATCTTTCGACTGAGTTTAGACAGGCTGTATGTGAGGTAACAGGCGTTCCGGCAGATTGTATTTTTCTTTCTGCAACGCATACACATACAGCACCACACATGACATTTTCTACTGATGATGAACTTGTTAAAGAATATGCCTGCTTCGTCAAACACAGAATTGCCGATGCGTCAAAATTTGCTGTTGACGATTTAAAAGACGCTACAATGGGTTATGGTCAGGGCAAAGCTCCTAATGTGGCCTTTATTCGCCGTTATGTTATGAAAGATGGAAGTGTTATGACCAATCCGGGAGTGAATAATCCTGATATTGTTCGTCCTGTTGGTGATACTGATGATAGTGTTAGTGTATTGCGTTTTGATAGAGAAAATGCAGAAACTATTGTTTTTGTTAACTTTGCAAATCATCCTGATACAGTAGGTGGCAGTAAGATTTCTGCCGACTGGCCGGGTCTGTTAAGAAAAAATGTTGAAAAGATTCTTGATGGAACAAAATGTATTTTCTTCAATGGAGCTCAAGGGGATGTAAACCATGTAAACGTTCATCCAAGACAGGGCGATTTAAATAATATGTTTATAGATTTTGATGATGTTGCACGAGGATATTCTCATGCGGAGTATGTTGCACGAGTGGTAACCGGGGGTGTTCTGCAAGCCTTTGATAAAGTGAATTATATAGATATTAATGAGCTGATTTCAGCATATAAGATTATTGATGTACCATCAAATAGACCTGATCCCAAGGATCTTCCTGAAGCCCATCGCCTTAATAATCTACATAACGAAGGTAAAGACAATGAAATCCCTTATGAAGGGATGATGTTGACAACTATAGTTGCCGAAGCTGCAAGAATGGTCCGTTTGGAAAATGGACCTGATGCGTTTGATATGCGCCTTTCAGCACTCGCTATAGGCCCTGTAGCAATTATTGGTATTCCTGGTGAGCCTTTTGCTGGTGTTGGAAAAGGATTGAAGGAAACTAGTGATTTTGATATGGTTATTCCTTGTTGCTTGATGAATGGATGTGAAGGTTATTTCCCCATGCAGGACTCTTATGATGAGGGAGGATATGAGGCAAGAGGTTCGAATTTTAAGGCTGGTGTAGCAGAATTTATTATTTCCGAAGGTAAGACACTTTTGGCAAGGCTTGCATAAAGCCTTAGCAATAAGAGAAAAAACCACGGTCAATAAGACCGATTTAATTGTTAGAGAATATGTTTTTGAAGTACCATCCCCCTAGTTGAAGAAAATTCACGTCTTGGCTATGAGCAAGAGTTTGATTATGCTTGTTCTAAAGAACAGATTGAATGGAAGATTAAAATGGCAAAGCGTACTTTGAATGAGTAATTACTACCAATGCTCTAATTTTCCCTTCAAAGCTACAGGATGGCAGGAGCCACGAAGCACCGTTATCAATACCTTTTAGTGCGTTTTCAGCCGTTTTACCCAAAATTGCCAAATTACTTCCGAGTTTAGTGTTGCTTGCAATTAGTGTGGTAGCTTCTTTTGCGCTTTGTAAAGCAACACCAGCCTTCATAGTAAGTAATTCCGCTTCTGCTTGTGTTAAAACCGTAGTGACAACTAATTTTTTGGCTTTGCGGTATCTACTGTAATTGTTGCTGTTGCTTCAGCACTAAGTTCAGAAATCAAACCAGCCTTTAACATGTTAATTGATTTGTGCATGGGGTTCCTGGGACTTTCTCCGAAAAGTCATAGCATACGAGATGGTGTGATTGTAATTAAATTTATTGAAAACATATGTCTGTATATTTTTGATTTTAAATTGTTGAGCTGAATATAGCACTTAAAAGTTGTGACGCAAATGTTACAACTTTTAAGTGCTATATTCCATTAGTGTAAAATATTAATGTGTGACTAGGAATGTGTTACAATAATAACGCGTATAAGCGTATTTATGCTCATATTTTAGATGAAGACAGAAAAGTAAATGCTATCAAATTTGAACATTCATTCTACAATATTAATGCTGAGTTGAGAAGTGCTCAAGCTCCACAGGATGAATTGCATCAAACAGTAGATGTAACTAATTTGATTGAACAGTTAGAAAAATCGCCGGAACTATTAAAAAAATTATCACAACTAATTATTACTAAGTTATAGTAAAGCGGTATAGTGCTAAAATCGGACTGAATTAGTCATTAAATAGAAACGAATTTATTAGCAAATTCAAAAAACAGTTCGTTTCCTATTAGCAAGAAAGTCCTTCGGTATTAGCGTGATATTTCAAAAAAGTGGGTTTCAAATAAAAATACCACATAATCACTGAAAAGTCAGTCATTATGCGGTATTGGTGGCACCCCCGGCGTGAGTCGAACACGCGATTTGCCCTTAGGAGGGGCATGTTATATCCACTTAACTATGGGGGCCTATATGAAATTTATAAAAGTTATGCACGAGCGGGCTATCCCTTATTTTTGCACGAAAAAGTGCGTCAGGGTGCCACGCAGGGTGCCAAATCCTTGCAGGATTTTTTGTAAGCTCGCGAAATCACCGTTTCTCTCGCCTTTTCGCACGTTTCCTCACACACTGCGATGGTGGAGCAAACCCTTAGGAGGCGGACCCTCTATCCTGCTGAGGTACAAGCGCAAACATGATATCATCCAAATCTATAAGTTCATGTAGATTCCATTATACCATGATGGTACCTCTTTGTAAAGCAATATTGTGAGTTTTTTTATGCGTTTGCAATGGTGCGCTGATATAATTGTCTTAGATGATCGAGCACCTTTTTTTCCAGTCTTGAAATATTCATTTGTGAAGTGTGCATTAGCTCTGCGATTTTTGATTGAGTTAATTCTTCATAATAGCGGTACCTGATGAACTGGCGTTCACGTTCAGGAAGCGAGTGTAGAAAGCCGTTGATAAAATCTTTATTTTCGATAATTAAAAACTCGTTATCTTCTACACCAATGCAGTCAGAAAGCAAAACATCGCTATCATCTAAAGGCTGTTCAAGTGAACGAATCTCGTGTGTATCGCCCCAATACATTGCTTGTGCCAGTTGCTCTTCGCTAATGCCCAAAGCAAGCGAAAGCTCTTGTTGGCTTGGAATTTTTCCTGTTTGAATCAGTTCTTCATTCCGAAGCTTAGTTGCTTTAGAAAAAATTTCATACATGCGTCTGGGCACGCGGATGCAGTTGCCCTTATCGCGAAAGAGACGCTTGATTTCACCCAAAACCGTGGGCGTAGCAAACGTTGAAAAGCGTGTGCCGCGCTGTGGGTCAAATCGTTTGACTGCGTTCATCAAGCCGATGCTGGCAGACTGATACACATCATCATATTCCAGTCCTTTGCCCGCAAAACGTTTTGCAAGAATTTCGGTTATATAGTTGTAGCGCTGCATAATATCACTAAGAAGAGCAGGGTCTTTTGTTTCTTGGTAGCGAAGGAACAGCTGTTGCTCTTCGCCGGTCATTTTATCCATGTTCTTTCCTCCGCAGGGAATTTAAAAATCCGGCACAGTGTTTCTCTGCGCCGGATAGATTGCTTGTTTAGAGCTATTTCAACAATTCGGTTAAAACACTGACTGCATTTTCATAAACGGGCTCTAAGGGCTCTTGTTCCCCTTCGGGCAGGCGGAACAGCAAGAGGGCATATAAATCGTCATTAGAAAGTCCCATGTCAGCCAGTGCTTTGCTACCGGAGAGCTGAAAAGCCATCGGTTTCTCGTTTTGATAGAGCACGCGGTCACCATAGGCGGCAACATCGAAGAACTCATCCAGCGGGCAAAAAGCATCTTTCTTTATCATTCTATCGTAATTCACGCGGTCAAAGATATAAAGAACAGCTTCACGTCCGGAAAGATAAGACTCTAATGTTTGCTGATAGGCACGCATATCATCGTCTTTCATTTCTTCTGTAATAAACAAACGGCTGAAAGTAATATTTTTTTGACCGTCATTGTTAATGTCGTTGATTGCATCTTGTGGTATCACGTTGTTAAAATTTATAGTGCCTTCAGTTAAAGGCTCTGCACTTACAAGCACAATGTTTATGTCACCATCTACCTTTTTGGGGGCACTCATCAAAAGAAAGGCACCGATGCATAGCACAACCAAAACAATAATGGTTGGAACTTTATAATAGTACCAAAAGTTTTCTATTTTAGCTTTAAATGATTGCTTTTCCTGCATTTTCTTTCACCTCAAAACTTGAACCGTTACCCTTTATTATACTATACTTTGAAGCGTCAGTCAAGGGATATTGTTTTTTCACGTAGAGAAATGCGCGCGACACCTTGTATGGTTAACAGGAAATATTCTGTGATGGTTTCCGGGGATTCTTTTTTTCCGTTGTCAGCCCACCATCTGATTGTTTCTACGAAGGTTGCCGTAATATGATTGATCCAAAAACTATCCGGTAGTTTCTCGCTTTTTTTAGATTGAAATAGCGGTAATTGATTTTTAACAAGCTGTATCAGGCTATTTTTAAAATATCTCAAAAACAATTCGTTATTTTGGCAAGAAAGCAATTCCAAAATATGATTATCATTTTTTTGCAAATGCTGAAACAGGTGGAGAAATACAGAATCGGGGGCATCGCAATCAAAAATATGCTTATGCTCATTTTTTTCGCGCATTGCATCGAAAACGTGGCAGAAAAGCTCTTCACATAGTTCTTTCAGCAGAAAGTCTTTTGTTTCAAAATGTGCATAGAAGGTCGCTCTGCCAACGTCGGCGCAATCAATAATTTCCCCAACGGTGATGTGGTCGAAATCCTTTTTTGATAAAAGAGTGATCAATGCGTCGAATATTGCCTGACGAGTTTTTCTTTGGCGCCGATCCATCATGGCTTTACCTCCATACAATTTCACAAAAATGTTCGGTAATGAATGGTCTGAGAATATTATATATTGATATTGCTATGACAATATCGGATAATGATATTGAACAATATGTTCTGTATGAAATATATTGTATCATAAATTTGTGTAGTGGTCAACAGGAGGTTTTTATGAAAACAGAAAAAAATATTTTCATCGCATTTATTTTGAATTTTGCCTTTTCAATCTTTGAATTTTTCGGGGGCATATATACAGGGAGTGTTGCCATTATGTCTGATGCGGTACATGATATAGGCGATGCGATGAGCATTGGTCTTTCCTTTCTTTTGGAAAAAATCAGCAAGCGAAAGCCTGATGAACGCTATACGTATGGGTATATCAGATATTCTGTTTTAGGGGGTGTAGTGATGACCTTGATTCTAATGTTTGGCTCTGTGGTTATCATTTGTTATGCAATCCGCAGGATTATATCTCCTTCTACGATTCACTACAACGGGATGATTCTTTTTGCAGTGGTGGGTATGTGTATTAACTTCTGTGCGGCAGTTGTTACGCATGGCGGTGGTTCGCTTAATCAACGAGCGGTGAATCTGCACATGTTAGAGGATGTTCTTGGTTGGGTGGTTGTACTGGTTGGTTCAATAGTCATAAAATTTGCAAATTTTGTTTTGCTTGACCCTATCATGTCCATTTGTGTGGCGGTGTTTATTTTGGTGGGTACAATGAAGCAATTTAAGAAAATTATGAATATTTTCCTCTTAAAAACACCTAGTGGCATTTCTGTTAACAGTGTTGAGGAGCAAATCAAAAGTATTGGTGACATTTTGGACGTACATCACATTCATATTTGGAGCATAGACGGACAAAACAGCTATGCTACTATGCACGTTGTTACCAAGACAGATAGTTGCGACATCAAAGAAAAAATTCGCAGGAAACTAAGGGAGTTTGGGATATACCATGTAACCCTTGAGATGGAGTCAGAAAAGGAGCATTGTTATGAAAGAACGTGTCACGTTAGGGTTGGAATAGGGGCAGGTCACCATCATCACTAAACTGAGTGTTATAACATTGCACCAACAGAAGATTTAACTATGTTCGCAAAATGGTTTTCTAAAACTTGACAAAGTTTGCCTCAAAGACTATACTTAATAGGGTAAGTATTAATTATTCGTAACGGAGGCGTTTTAAATGGCACTTCATGTTGAACTCTTACAATATACCGGTGATCCGGAAAAGATTATTTCTGCTGCTGCTAAGCTCTGCTATTCAAGTTCAGGTGTAAAAGATGTTTTAGATGGCTTGGATCATGAAAAGGTAGAGAAGTTTTTAAAAATGCTTATGGATTTAGGCCATGAAAGCCCCATTGAGCATGTGAGCTTTACCTTTGGTATTGAGGGCGTGAGCCGCAGTCTACTGGCGCAGATTACCCGTCACCGCATTGCCAGCTATTCAGTTAAATCCCAGCGATATGTGAAAGAAGGCCAGTTTGAATTTATCACGCCGCCGGCCATTGCAGCCGATGAACGTGCGCTTTCGTTATATCATGACTCTATGCAGCGTGCACAGGAGACATATAATGAGCTGACAGACATTTTATCGGCACAGTATCTGGCTGAAAATCTTGCTGTCGGCATGGCAGAGAAGCAGGCGAAAAGTCAGGCAGAGAAAAAGGCCATTGAGGATGCACGCTTTGTGCTCCCAAATGCCTGCGAAACCAAAATGATTTTAACCATGAATGCACGCAGCCTGATGAACTTTTTCCATCATCGTTGCTGCAGTCGTGCCCAGTGGGAAATTCGTGCCCTGGCTGATGAAATGCTAAAGCTTGTGCGTGAGGTTGCTCCCACACTGTTTTCCTTAGCCGGTCCTTCTTGTGTGGCAGGTCCTTGCCCTGAGGGGAAAATGAGCTGCGGAAAAGTGGCTGAGATGCGTGCAAAATATCGCAATCAGGAGGGCTGATCATGGGCAAGCTGATTGTGATTGAAGGCGTGGATGCCAGCGGTAAGGCAACCCAAACAGAAAAACTGTTTTCACGTTTGCAAGAAGAAAGCTACGCCGTGCGTCAGATTTCTTTTCCTGATTATAATAGCGATTTTTCCGTGCCGGTTAAACGATATTTAGCAGGCGATTTAGGCAAAAATGCAGATGATGTGAGCCCTTATGCTGCCTCAACCTTTTATGCCATTGACCGTTACGCAAGCTATAAGCGGGACTGGGGCGAATTTTACCGCGAAGGTGGTGTGCTGGTGGCAGATCGTTATGTCACATCGAATTTGGTGCACCAGGCGGCTAAAATCCTAGGCGACAAGCGTGAGTTTATGGATTGGCTCTATGATTTAGAATATGAACGGCTTGGGTTGCCGAAGCCGGATTTGGTTCTGTTTTTGGACATGCCCCCGGCTTGTGCGAGACGCCTGATGGAACATCGCGCCAACAAAATAACGGGAGAGCAGCAGAAGGATATTCATGAACGCGACCCGCAGCATTTGGAGAAGGCCTATCACAATGCAATGACGGTTGCATCCATGGCAGGTTGGCAGATTATTTCCTGCACGGAGGGTGAAAATATTCGTTCAATTGATGAAATTTCTGATGAAATCTATCAAATAGTGAAAATGAACCTTGAGCATTCGTGAGAAAAAGAGAGAAAAACGAAGCAAATGAAACTTTGCAGAAAATATTTTAATTTTTTCAAAAAACCTCTTGACAAACCTTGCCACATGCATTATAATATTTGATGTTGCATTTTGGAAATATTGTTTAGATCATACAGGAGGTAAAGATTTATGAGTACATTTATGGCGAAAGCTCATGAACTGCAAAGAAAATGGTATATCATAGATGCAGACGGCAAGCCCCTGGGCAGAGTGGCAGCACAGGCAGCAGCAATCCTTCGCGGAAAGCACAAGCCCGAATTCACTCCCCATTGCGATTGCGGTGACCATGTGATTATCATCAATGCAGCAAAAGCTATTTTAACCGGCAAAAAGCTGCAGCAGAAACACTATTACAGACACACAGGCTATGTCGGCGGTTTAAAAGCCGTTCGTTATGACAAGCTGATGAACGAGCGTCCTGCCTTTGCTATGACAAAAGCTGTTAAAGGCATGTTGCCTCACAACACCTTAGGTGCACTGGCTGCTAAGAGATTGCGGGTTTATGCCGGCGATACGCATGAACATGCTGCTCAGAAGCCTGAAGCTTGGGCATTCGAGATTAAATAAGGAGGATTGTGAGAAATGGCAGAATTATTTTACGGTACCGGTAGAAGAAAAAAGTCTATCGCCAGAGTTAGAC
The DNA here is from genome assembly GCA_045595795.1 of Clostridia bacterium. GTDB lineage: Bacteria > Bacillota > Clostridia > UBA1381 > UBA9506 > UMGS755. The sequence goes on from JAZOBC010000046.1 coordinate 43,610, forward strand.
TGGTTCCCGGTCAAGGTGATATCACCATTAATAACCGTTCTTTAGATGATTATTTTGGTCTGGAGACCTTAAAAGTTATTGTTCGTCAGCCCCTGGTTGCAACCAAAACCGAAGGTAAATATAACGTAAATGTTAATGTTATCGGTGGTGGTTTTACCGGTCAGGCTGGTGCAATCCGTCATGGTATTGCAAGAGCACTGCTGGAAGTTGATAGCGAAACCTACCGTCCCATCCTGAAGAAGGCTGGCTTCCTCACTCGTGACCCGAGAATGAAGGAAAGAAAGAAGTACGGTTTGAAGGCTGCTCGTCGTGCACCTCAGTTCTCAAAACGTTAATTGTATCAAATTTCCCCGAAGCCTCTATGGTTTCGGGGTTTTTGTTATTGGTGGTAGTGAGGAGGATATCTACATGAAATATAAATTTACTCCCAGGCAGGTTTGCGCCATGGAAATTCAGTTTAACATTGAGGGCAATGTTGTCTCTGATATTCAGTTTTTGGGTGGCTGCAACGGCAATCTAAAGGCGATTTCAAAGCTGATTGACGGTTGGACGGTGGAAGCCATTGAAGAAAAGTTAGCGGGGAATACCTGTGGTGGACGCCCCACATCTTGTGCCGACCAGCTTGCCAAAGCCGTGCGGGAGGCATATGAAACGCAAGAGCAACGATAAAGTTGTTTTATATTATGAACAAAAGCAGAACTCCAACGAAAAACGGAGCTCTGCTTTTTTAATTTTTGTGATTTTAAAAAAATATATTGACAACACTAAAACGTTTTAGTATAATGAAATCATGTAAGGTAAATAACATTTTATGCATTTTTATGCGTATAAAAAACAGGAGGTAAAGATTATGGCAAGATCAGGCGGACCGGGCTCTTTTGTGTTCGGTGAAGAAGAAAGAAAAGAAGTGTTAGAGGTGCTTGACGGACGGTATTTGTTCCGTTACGGCGATGACAATACCGATGGTTACACCCACAAGGTTGTGGATTTTGAAAATGCACTCAAAGAGACGATGGGTTCTAAATATGCGGTGGCAACCACCAGCGGTACTTGCTCATTGCTGGCTTCGTTAGCAGCATTGGGCATTGGTGCAGGGGATGAGGTCATTGTGCCGGGTTATACGTTTATTGCATCTATTTCCAGCATCATGCTGGCCGGAGCCATTCCTGTGCTGGCAGAAATTGACGAATCTTTGACCATTGACGTTACCAAAATTGAAGAATTAATCACACCGAAAACCAAGGCAATCCTGCCCGTACATATGCTGGGTAACCCCTGTCAGTTAGATGCAATTATGGAGATTGCTAAAAAACATAATCTTTATGTTTTAGAAGACTGCTGCCAGGCTGTTGGTGCAAGCTACAAGGGCAAGCGTTGTGGCACCTATGGCGATATTGCAGCATTTTCTTTAAATATCTTTAAAACCATCTCTACCGGTGATGGCGGTGCAGTTATCACAAACGACGAAAACCTGTATGAAAGAGCTTTTGGCTATCATGATCAGGGTCATAAGCCCAATCGTACCGGTGTTGAAATTGGTAACCGCAGCTTTGTTGGTATGAACATGCGCATGAATGAGTTGACCGGTGCAGTTGCTTTGGCGCAGACTCGTAAGCTGGATGAAATTCTAACCACACTGCGCACTAAGAAAGCAATGCTGAAGGATATGCTGAAGGATTTACCCCATATTTCTTTTAGAACCATTCATGATGAGGGCGAATGTGCAACGCTGTTGACAATTCTGTTTGACACTAAAGAATTAGCAGAAAGATTCTGCGAAAAAACCGGCGGCAGACCCATTGCATATTCCGGATGGCATGTATACAACAACATGGAGCAGGTGCTGAACAAGCTGCTGCCTGCTAAGACCATGAACGTAAATGACAGAACCTATTATAAGCACATGCTGCCTCAGACAGATGATATTTTAGAGCGTGCTGTCAACATCAGCGTTGGTGTTGTGGATAAGGGCTTGGGTTCCGGTTATGGTATCAACATTTTGTCAACTGAGGAAGAAATCCGCACCGTTGGTAACAACATTCGTGAAATTATCCTGAACCTGTAAAAAAGGAGACAAACCATGAAGAAATTAAAGACGGCCATTATCGGCCTTGGTTATATTGGCGAAAGCCACATAGAAGCGGTACACCGTTTGGGCATGTGTGAGCTTTATGGTGTGTTTGATGCCAACAGCGAGCTGGCAGAAAACAAAGCTGCTTACTATGGCATTCCCAAATGCTATAAAAGCATTGATGAGCTTCTTTCTGATCCTGAGGTTGATGTGGTTCATAACTGCACGCCCAACCGTTTGCATCATGAGATTAACTGCAAAATTTTAGAAGCAGGCAAGCACCTGTTTTCTGAAAAACCCCTGTGTGCTACGTGGGAAGAAGCCCAGGAACTGATCCGTGTTAAAATAGCACATCCCGAGTTCCTTGCACTCGTTAACTTTAACTATCGTTTAAATCCCTTAGTTTTAGAAATGCGTAGCCGCATTAAGAATGGCGAAATCGGTGATGTACGCATTATGACCGGTTCTTATTTGCAGGACTGGCTTCTGTATGATACAGATTATAGCTGGCGTTTAGAGCCCGCTCTGTCCGGCAATTCCTGTGCCATTGCAGACATCGGTTCACACTGGATGGA
>JAZOBC010000047.1:0-8691 GCA_045595795.1 Clostridia bacterium
CAATCAAACCAGTGCTTATAGCCCGGATGTCCCTCTGCGGTCAGTATTTTATACGCATATTCAGAGAGACCGCATTTGCTGAGCGCATGCAACAGTCGCCTGATTCCCACCATGCCGCAAGAAAGGTGGAGGTCTGTTTCGGTAATCAGCTCCACGAGCTGATTCTTAAGGGGCGTTATGTCCTCAAAGAGATCAAAATCAATCAAAAGCGAAACACTGCATTGCTTATGAATGCGGCATCTACCTGCGTTATCTATAAAGCGATCCAAAACAAACTGTTTGGTTTGTGCCAGCCTTTTGGCATACTTTTCTGGTGCAACCAAAGATGCGATTTGATAAAAATAGTGTTCAAATGCAGCGTTAATCAGGGGTACTTCAACTGCGTCGATGCCCTGATGAAAAGCAGGGACAGGCGGAGACCAATCCCCGAGACCATAGTGCGTGAGCCCCTCATCGTCCTTTTGAGAGTCTATGAAGCGGAAATGCTTTTCAAAATATGGTAAAGACTCTTTTAAGAGAGAATCGTCTCCTGTGTGAAGATACATGCGATAGGGAAGCTCAAATAAAATGCCGTCGCCAATGGGTCCCACGCCCCAACTATACCACCAACCGGGCGAGGGAATAATACCCGGCAGACTGCCGTCGCGCAGCATGGCGTCAAACACATCCTGCTGCATCTTTTTGACCAGTTTGAGGCTGTCAAAGTTCATCATAAACTGCTCGGCAGATGCCATAACATCGTTTGTCCACGCCATTTTTTCGCGGGTGGGACAGTCGGTGAGCGCATAAAACAGATTGGCGTATGTTGAGTTAATGCCTGCTTCATAAAGCTTATTGAGAAAGTCGTTTGAACAGGAGAACTGCACGCTTCGTTTCGCCGTTTGATGCACATAAACACCTTTGACGATGGTCGTGTCTAAGTCCGCGATGCCATCAATTTCAATATACCGAAAACCGTGGTAGGTAAATTTCGGAGACCAGGTAATTTCTTTGCCTGAACAAATAAATTTATCCGTCTGAAATCCCTCTGATTGAATATAGCTGGGGTATGTATCCATGCCGTAATACTCAAGCTCGAGGTTTTCATTAATTTCCTCGGCATAGCGGATGGTGAGGATATCATCTTTATTTCCTGTAACCGTCAGGCGAATATACCCCGATATGTTTCGCCCGAGGTCAAACAAATATTTATTATCTCCGGTTTTGCGGATGCTGATGGGAGACAAAACCTCGCATTCCCGAATCGGCTGGCACTTGTTTTTTCTGAAAACGCCTGTGGGAGAGGTAAAATCTTTTTGCGCCCGAGGCCATGCCTCATCATCGTAATTTAAGGAGGTAATGCTTTCGTCATAAAGGTTAGCGTTAAAATATTCTCCCCGGCGAATCTGATTAAAATAGGTGGCACTTTCAGCAAGGCATTTAAAGGTGTCATCCGAAACCAGCGCTGTTTTGCCATCCACCTCAAGGCGCAGAATCACTTTAGGCAAGTCGCGCCACATCGCTTTTTCCAAACTCCAGGTTTTGGTGTCTAAAGTTTCGTTAAAAAAGCCGTTTCCGCAGAAAATGGTGATGACGTTTTCGCCTGTTTCAAGCAAGTGGGAAACATCGTATTCATTGTAGTACAAGCTTTTCATATAATGGCTGAAGGGGGTTGAAAACAAATCCTCGCTCACCTTTTTACCGTTTATGTAATAATATCCAAAACCAAGAGCGCAAACAAACAACTTTGCACTTTTTATGGAGTTAAGAGAAAACTTCTTTCTGAATATGGGGGCACAATTTTCCCAAGAGAATTCTCTTTGAAACGGAATATTTGGTTTAATGAAAACCGCATTGTCAAAAACCATTTTTCTTCCTCCTTTACATCATTGAGCGTTCTACAGAGCTGCTTGTGCCATCGGCTCTTTCTGAAAACCTTTATTCAGGCTTTTTCTCTAACTTCAGAGGATAATCTCCCAGCTTGTTGACTTTAAAGCCATTTTGTTTATAGGCTTCATAATCAAACGCTTCAAGCTCGTCAATAGCCAGCTTATGGAATTCGTAAAAGTTTTTCCACCATTCATAACCGCTGCCAAGTTCTGCGCCTAAGTACGCATCTACAATATCACAAGCCATGGCAGGGGCAACATAAAAAGCACCCATAGCCAAAACATTTACGCCGTTTCCTGTAATGGCACGCAGAGCCGCAGGAACGCTTTCGACCACGCCTGCATGCACATGGGGGCACTTGCTGGCAGCAATGTGAATGCCCATACCCGTGCCACAAAACAACAGTGCGCGTTCAAAATCGCCCTCGGCAATATATGCTCCTGCGCGCAAGCCCACACGGTGGAACATTAAATCTGTGTCATCGGGGTCGGAATCCACTTTAACACCAATATCCGTTACCGTCCAGCCTTTGCTTTTCAAATGTTCAACAACAGCTTCCTTTAGGGGAAATCCCGCGAAATCTGCTCCAACTAAAATATGCTTGTCTTTAACCAGTTTCATGATAATCGACTCCTTCATTTAATTTTAACGTGTTTTGATAAACAGTATCATTTTATTGAGATTACTTAGAACCTTTTTTTCTGTATGATAACGGATTTTTTCCATATTTTTCTCTGAAGATTTTTCTGAAAAAGCTCCCGTTTTCATAGCCGACGGTTTCTATGACCTCGCTAATGGAAAGCTCCGTTTCCAACAGTAATTTTTTTGCCAAATGCAATCTTTTATCGTGAAGAAGATTTCTAAACGTTTTATCCGTAACGCGTTTTATCAAATTGCCCGTGTATGTGGAGGAGAAACCTAAAAGTTCTGCAAGCTCCTTAAGCGTTGCAGTTTTCATGTTGTCATCAATATATTGCATAATTTTTTTTTGGATTTTATCTGAACGTATATCCAAATCAACAATTGGCAGAATCTCCACCTGCTCCAAGACCTCTTTCATATAGGGGATGGAAGACACCGGACCGCTTCTGCCGATTGCAATGGCAGATGCACAGGAGGCAATTTTCAAAATTTCCTGATAGTCCTTTCCTTCAGCCAAGCCGGCAACAAAATATCCGGTAAAGGTATCTCCTGCTGCGGTTTTATCAACCGTATTAACCTTGAAAATAGGGTGAGAAATTTTTTGATTTTTATCCTGATAAACACTTCCGTCTTTTCCAAGGGTGAGCATGACTTTCAAATTTGGGTAATGAGTCAGAAAGTGTTGTAGGATATCATCGATTTCAGATAAACCTGAAATAGCGGTTGCTTCTGCGTGGTTGAGAATCAGATATGAAACTAAACGCAAATCAATTTCTGCAATTTTTTCATTGTAGGGTGATGGATTAAGAAAAATTTGCATTTGTTTTTGATTTGCTTTTTTAATCAAATAATCAATATTATTGATTTCGTTTTGCAAAAGAAGAAAATCGCCCTTCACAAAATGGCTGAGGACCTCATCAATATATTCTTTCGAAATCATCCCATTTGAGCCGTGATAAACAAAAATGGAGTTTTCTCCTTCTCGGCTCACCTGAATAATGGCGTGTCCGTTCTTTCCATCAATATGCTTGACAAAAGAAGTGCATACGTCATTATCAGCAAGAATCTCTGTCAGAATCTCGCCGCTTTCTCCGATGCACCCGGCGTGGTAAACTTTTGCTCCGGCTCTTGACATTGCAATTGACTGATTTAATCCCTTTCCTCCGGGATACGTCTCAAGCTTGTGTGTGGCTAAGGTTTCACCCACTCCGGCAACGTGGTCAAGGGTATACACGAAATCAATATTGCATGAGCCAAAATTGAGTATTTTCATGTTCATCACCTAATAAAATTTTACAAAATTATCAGCAAAAAAACAATGACCATTTATGATGAAAAACTGACCAAATATGATGTGTCATAACAAAAAGTGTCCATCTCGTATTTTTCTGCCTTATAAGCACAAATCATTATAATTGTGCTTTATATCTAAGGGGAGACAGACCTGTTTCTTTTTTAAATACCGTACTAAAATAATTCGAGCTTGAAAAGCCGAGTCTTTCGGCAGTTTCGCCAACGGACAGACCTTCTGCCAGGAGCTTAATGGATTCAGCAATTTTAAGCTTTAAAAAATATTTATGAATTCCAATTTGAGATTTCGCGGCAAACACTCTTTTTAACTGGGTTTTGCTCATGTTGCATAGCCTTGCAAGGTCTGAAAGTGTGATATTGGTCGATACATTTTCAATCAGTGCCGTAATAATTTTTTTATATGTATAGCTATCCCGGCTCGTATCCTCTTTTTTTATGTTGGTTTCCTCTTGCTCTAAAAGAGACAGCAGAAACGCCTCCAAGCGGTTGACAACATTCTGAGAAACGTATGGTTTTTCCCAGTTTGCAAGGTAATAGGTAACGGTTTCTCCAATATTTTCGTAAGCAGAATTTTCTTGTAGGTACTGCAGCAATTCAAGGATTTTATTCTTTTGCTTTTCGCCCAAAGAAAAAACACCGTTTTCAAATATTTCAGGAAGCTTGCCGTATGGTCGAAAGGATACAATAAAAAGGTGTGGCTTTACACCATCTACCGCCCAAAGCCTGTGAATTTCCATTGGCTTGTGGAAAATGATATCGCCTTCGTTTAGACGATAAACACGGTTGTCACCTGAAACACCAACGCAATCGGAAATCACATAAACAAATTCCCAAACCTCATGAAGCTCGCCACCAAAATAAAAATCGGAGTGGTAGTTTGTTTCAAAAGCACTGTATAAGTATTCGGTTTTGATAGTGTTATTCACATATTTTTCATGGATAAAATGCTTGTATGTTTGGGCTTTTTCCATACATTTCAGGTCCTTTCCTGTATTGTTATGTGATTTTTTATATGATATAGTTAGTATAACACAAAAAACGTTGGTTGTGAATACAAAATTTTAAAGGGGCGGTTTTCATGCAGGAAATAAAAGTCGGCGTTGTTGGAATTGGTCAAAGAGGTCAAAGCATGCTCGGCCATATTTTAGACATTGAAAATGTAAAAATAACGGCGGTGTGTGATTCGTATGCAGACAGAATTCAGTGGGGCGTAGATTATATTTTAGAAAAAAAAGGTTACCGTCCGCTGATTTGCACAGAGAACTATCAGGATTTAATTTGTTCGGATGATGCGGATGTGATTCTGATTTTTGCGGCGTGGGAGGCTCATATTCCCATGGCAATAGAAGCCATGCGCGCGAAAAAGCCTGTGGGCGTGGACGTTGCAGGTGCTTATTCCATAGAGCAGTGCTGGGATTTGGTTAGGGCGTATGAAGAAACCAAAACGCCCGTTATGATGCTGGAGAACTGTTGCTATAACAGACGTGAGCTTATGCTGCTCAATATGATAAGCCAAGGCTTTTTTGGTGAAATCGTTCAGATAGACGGGGCTTATTGCCACGATTTGAGAAGAGAAATTGCAGATGGCATCAAAAACAGACACTACAGATTGCGGAATTATAAAAACAGAAACGGCGAGAACTATCCCACACATGAGTTAGGTCCCATCGCCCAAATGCTGGGCATTAACCGCGGCAACAGAATGGTTTCCCTTGCTTCTTTTGCAACAAAGTCAGTGGGGCTGAAGGATTTTATTGCCAAAAATCGTTCCGACGATGAACAACTGAAAAACATGACCTTCCAGCAAGGAGATATTATTACCACCATCATCAAATGTGCTCACGGCGAGATCATTCGCCTTTCTTTAGATACAACTCTTCCCAGAGACTATTCACGAGGTCTTTGCATCCATGGAACAGCGGCGTATTATAATGAAGATAATGAGCTTTTATATCGAGATGGTGATGTACCTGAGCATCTGGTATTTAAAATGGACAAGAAAGAGTTATGGAACACCTCTGAAAAATACCGTGATGAATATGAGCATCCTATTTGGGTTCAGTATTTAAGTGACGGCGTCAGAGAAGGGCACGGCGGCATGGACTGGCTTGTTTTAAACGCATTTTTTGATGCACTTAAAGAAAATAAACCCATGCCTATTGACGTATATGATATGGCAGCCTGGATGGCCATTACACCGCTTTCAGAGCAGTCTATCCGACTCGGCAGTATGCCGGTAGAAATTCCTGATTTCACAAACGGCAAGTGGGTTTTAGGCGAATTTTAATAAAAAATGAAACAAGTTGAAAGTGAGGCATATTTGCAAGGGTATGCCTCGCTTTTGTTATGGTAAAGAAAATATGTATTGTGGAAGTGATTATATAGCAAGCATAAAAAGTTTAGGTGAAAAACCATTTGATTTTGGATATAACAGCACAATTTTATAAAGATTATGTCACCATCTAAGTCTACGAAGTTTTTTCAAAGTCCTTTTCTTTGATTAATGTGTATCATATTTTGGTATGGGGGAAGCAAAAGGAGTGAGCCTTACTGACTCACTCCACGGATTTAAAGATTTTCTTCTTTCTCTGTTATATTAAATAACTCAACCAATTCCTTCATTGCGCCAAACGGAAGAAAGCAATCTTGATTATCGTATGCATAAATACTTTCTCCTGATGCATATTTGATATCAAGCTTTGCACCATACATATGAGGCAGCCCACTGACGACACTCTCAAAACCGTTATACTGTGCAAAATCATATTTTGATACGATTTCATGAAGGCTCGTCATGAATGATGCGTCAGCCGAAAATTCTCTTGGGACACGACTGTCTTCGCGTCCATACCAGTCAATTTTGCACTTAACCGTCCCATTATCCTGTTCTGCATCAAGTGTATAAATTTTTCCGTCAAGCTCGCTTTCTTCCTCTGAAACAGCAGCAAGTAGTGAAAACTCACACTTAAAGCTTACGATCTCTGTTGACTCTACGACCTTTGGTGAATCCTCGCCGCTGTTATATGTTTTAACTCCACCATCTATGTCGTCTGTTTCACGGACCGGTAATCCGCATCCACTAAATCCTATTGTCATAAACAGGATTAAGCTAACAAGTATTCTTGTCATTTTTATCACCCCCATGAAGCCGTTCCGTCGAGATGCATCCAAATTGCAGTTTCATCTATATGCAGAAGCAACCATAACGGATTCTCACCTTCAATATTTTCAGTATGCAGCATTCCATGGGCAAATTCATTACTCATTTCAATTTGTATGGAGTATTGACTGTCGCAGTGCCATTTAAACTCCTTAACTTCACCATAGTAATTCATAACACCGGTTCCGTCGTCGTTTATTTTTACAGAAACATTTATTTCTCTGCCATCATCTGCAATATGCGGCAAATAAAATGAATTCCCATTTTCCGGTATTACCGCATATGCCCCGACCCAGGCTGTTCCGGCAATTACTTCAGCATCGAAGGGAACTGTTCTCATATCTGTAAAATCAGGAAGTTCTGTATCATATCCATATTCAGGAAAGACTTCAATATCTTCTCTGAAGCTACAGTCCTCGGTATAAACGTCTTCCGAGAACATAAAATATTCTGTTTCTTTATCGCCAAACTCGCACCGGAAAAGTGATATTTTCATATCAGGATTACTCTCTATGTAGCTATATCTGCCGCTTCCATTGAAAACAGAATCGTAAAAATCAAATTTACCGGAGCAACCTGATATATAAAGTGGGCCATAAAGACAATCCCGTATAGTACTCTTATATACAAGCATATTATTTGTGCCTTTATATGCGCCGATGCCATAGACGCCACAACCGTAAATATCCATATTTTTAAGCTCTATATTTTTGCAGTTTGTAAAATTCACAACGTTTCCTGAACAGTTGCCCATTTCTGTATGTCCCATAGTAAGCGATGAAAGCTTTATGTCATAGCAGTCAGAAAAGTTCAGAACTGCAGCATATCTCGGCTCTGTCACGATTTCTGTATCAGATTCAGCGCCATCGCCTCTGATAGAAATGCCGTCCGCCCGTTCTACAACAATTTCAACACCGTCATAGCATTCCCTAAGCTTTACATATCGGTGACTTTCATTCCACTTTACACCTTCGCCATCCCAGATTTCTTCAATGTATTCACTCAAATTATAGTACCCTGACTTTATCGTTATATCTGCACCGGGTTTAATAGCTTCAAGAAGTTCTTTTACACTTTCCACTTCGATAGTTCTATCCGCATCGTGTTTAATAGCTTCAGGAAGCTCTTTTGTGCTTTCTGCTTCATGGGAACTGTCATTTTTCACAGGTTCACTTTTGGGGTTGGGAGCTTTTGCAGAGCAACCTGTCAGTACAAGTATTAAAACCAGAATATATATAATATGTTTTTTCATCTGCACGCTCCTTTGTTTTTTATTGTGCGTTTATGAATCTATACAAGAAGGTTACTACCTGAGCTCTTGTGCAGTTGCTGTCGGGACTGAAGGTGTTAGCACTTGTTCCGCCTGTAATTCCGTTTTCAACCGCCCAAAGCACAGCATCATAATAGTAGCTGTCTGCATTCACGTCCATGAACGGATTGCTCTTTCCGGTTGGTTCCGGCTGACCTGCAGTGCGCCATAAGAAGGTAACAACCTGTGCTCTGGTACAATTATCATTAGGTGAGAATGTATTTGCGCTTGTTCCGCCTGTGATTTTGCTTCCGAGTGCCCATTTAACCGGCTTATAATAGAAAGCATTTTCTGCAACATCCACAAATGGCATATCGATAGCTGCAGGTTCGGGGGAGGCTATCATTCTATGCAGGAATGTAACAACCTGCGCTCTTGTGCATATAGCATTTGGTGAGAA
>JAZOBC010000048.1:0-19666 GCA_045595795.1 Clostridia bacterium
TGCAAAACTTGAAAATGTAATAACAAAAACTCAGTTTGGCTTTGATTGTATTACTGCGGGTTCTGTGCCTCCGAATCCATCTGAACTTATCAGTTCACCTGCGTTTAGCAACGTTATAGAAGCACTTAAGAATAAATATGATTATATTTTCATTGATTCTCCACCTGTATCAATTGTTTCGGATACACTTACTGTAGCTTCTTCAAGTGATGGTGTTCTTTTGGTAGCCAGATCAAAATATACACCAAAATCTATGCTTAAGCAAGCAATTGATAGCATTAAATTTACAAACGCAAAGATTATAGGTATTGTACTTAATGGTATGGATAATTCAAAGAGAAGATATGGAATATATAAAGGCAGATATTATTCAAGAAAAAGTTATGGTGCATATGGTAAATATGGCTACTATTACAATTATGTAGACCATGGTTCAAATAAAGAATGATGATTGATTTTCATTCACATATTATTCCTGGTGTTGATGATGGCTCAGACTCTGTTGAAAACTCATTAAGAATGCTTGAAGTACTTTACAACCAGGGAATAGAAACTGTAGTTGCAACACCACATTTTTACGGTCAGAATGAATCTGTTGAATCGTTTTTAAAAAGAAGAAACAGTGCATTTGAGCAGTTGTATGTAACAGCTAAAGAGAATATGAGGAATCTTCCTGATATACTGTTGGGTGCAGAAGTAGCACTTACTCCGGATATATCAAATCTTGACGGACTTGAGAAGTTGTGCATTGGGAATACGAATACTATTTTAATTGAACTACCTTATGGTGATACATCAGATTGGATTACATATGCGGTGTACGAAATAATAGCAAAAAGAAGATTAAAGCCGGTTTTGGCACATTTTGAAAGATTCTGCAGAGAAAAAAATGCTCTTGAAAGGTTTAGTAAACTTGTTTCTCTTGATTTATTTATACAGGTAAATGCTGATTCGTTTATTGACAAACCTTTTTATAAGGCGGTAAAGAAATTGATTAAGAATAATCAGGTGTCAGTTATCGGGTCAGATATGCACAATTTGAAAGACAGAAATTCAAATTATGATAAAGCCGTATATAAAATAAAACGTAAGTTTGGAGAAGAATATTTGACTTCAATGCAGAATAATGCAAAAAAACTTTTAGAATTAAACTAAAAAACACTTGAGATTTTGTAAATAGTATAGTATAATGTAATAGTTTAATCGGAGAGGTGGCCGAGTTGGTCGAAGGCGCAGCATTGGAAATGCTGTAAGCAGCTAAACTGCTTCGTGGGTTCGAATCCCATCCTCTCCTCCAAAAAAAGCGAACAATTTAGATGCCATCTAAATTGTTCGCTTTTTTCAATGGTTTGAGGGCTTTTTGATAAAATCAGTTTTGAAACAAAAGGGTAGATGCCAAGCGGTTTTGAACCAGACTTGAACTAACGGCAACACGTAATTCAAAAAAATTGAAAATAAACGCCGTGTGTGTTGACACGATATTTTACAATGATATAATTTAAGATGTAATACATAATTTGGAGGTACTGTTATGAAATATTTTGGTCAATATACAAAAGAAATATCCTTTCCTCTGGGTGGAATAGGAACAGGAAGCATCGGTCTTGGCGGAGATGGCAGACTTATAGATTGGGAGATTTTTAATAAACCTTCAAAAGGCAGCATAAACGGATATACTCATTTTGCAATAAGAGCAATACAAGGTGATAAAATTACTGCTGCTGTTTTAAATGGAGATATAACAAATGGATATATGGGGCAGTATATGCTTTCCAAATTCACGGGATATGGGTTTGGACCAAACATACAGAAAATGTGCGGTTTTCCCCATTTTAGAAATGTGGAATTTGACGGTGAATTTCCAATAGCATCTCTTGATTTTAAAGATGATAATTTTCCGGCAAATGTAAATATGACGGCATTTAACCCGTTTATACCAAGGGACGCAAAAAATTCAAGTATTCCGGCAGCTTTTTTTGAATTTGAAGTTGAAAATACAACAAGTGAAGATATAAAATATCAGATTGCATTATCGCTAACAAATCCTTACAAAAAATCAATAAATAAAGCAGACATAAATGACGGATTTAAAACCTTGACCTTTTTGAATGATGGAGTAGGTAAAGATGAGGTAGAATATGGTGATTTGACTATAGCTACCGATTGCGACACTGCATATACACAAACCTATTGGTACCGTGGTGAGTGGCGGGATGGTGTCGTGTCATTCTGGAATGATTTTTCTTTAGAAAAAAATATTCAAGAAAGAATATATAATACCCATAGCTGGAAGGATACAGGAACGCTTATAGCAGAGATAATACTGAGACCGAATGAGAAAAAGAAGGTTAAATTTATATTAACATGGAATGTTCCTAACAATTATAATTATTGGAGCGAATGTAAAAATGGCGACGGAACACATAAAACATGGAAAAATTACTATGCCACTGTTTTTGAAAATTCTATAGAAACAGCAGTATATTCTCTTAAAAACTGGGACGATTTATACAATCGCACGTTGAAATTCAAAAAATCCTTACATGAAACAACTTTACCAAAAGAAGTAATTGATGCAGCTTCCTCTAATCTTTCTGTACTAAAATCACCTACAGTTTTAAGACTTGAAGACGGATCGTTTTATGGATGGGAAGGCGTACATGAATTAGAAGGTTCGTGTGAAGGAACATGTCAGCATGTATGGAATTATGCCTATGCTTTGTGCTTTTTATTTCCTGAACTTGAACGCTCAATCAGAGATATGGAGTTCAATTTTAGCACGGACGAAAATGGCAGAATGGGGTTTAGAATTATGTTGCCATTGGGTAGAAAAATGACTGATTTCAGAGCATGTGTGGATGGACAAATGGGAGCAGTTATCAAGTGCTACCGAGAATGGAAAATATCCGGTGACAATAAATGGCTTGAAGCAAATTGGGAAAATATCAAAAAGGTTTTAGAATATGCCTGGAGCGAGAACAACGAAGATTGTTGGGATTTAGATAAAGATGGTGTGCTTGAGGGTAGACAGCACCACACTTTGGATATGGAGCTTTTTGGCCCGTCATCATGGCTTGAAGGAATGTATCTCGCGGCACTTAAAGCTGCAGCAGAAATGGCAGATTTTTTAGGGGATACCCAAAAGGCACAGGAATATCGTGAGATATTCGATAAAGGCTATCGGTGGACAAAAGAAAATTTGTTTAATGGTAAATATTTTATACAAAAAGTTGATATAAACGATAAAAGAATAACAGATAAATTCGACGCATCCCCAAAATACTGGAACGATGAAACCAAACAAATAAAATATCAGATTCACGAGGGCTCATCCATTGACCAGATGTTAGCACAGTGGCATGCAGATATAATTGGTTTAGGTGAAATTTTTGATAAGGAACAGGTTTTCGATGCATTATCTGAAATGATGAAAAATAATTACAAGCCAACAAAGCGTGAATTTGTCAATCCATGGAGAATTTTTTCTGTTAACGATGAAGCAGGAACGGTTATTTGTGATTATCCCCACGGAACTGAAAAACCTAAAATCCCTATCCCGTATTGTGAAGAAACAATGACGGGATTTGAATATTCATTTGCAGGACTTTTGTGTTCAAGAGGAAAAATCGATGATGGATTAAAGGTTGTTAAGGCTGTCCGTGACCGCTTTGACGGAGAAAAAAGAAATCCGTGGAATGAATTTGAGTGCGGCAGCAACTATGCAAGGTCAATGGCAAGTTATGCTCTAATACCAATACTTAGCGGCTTTGAGTTTGATATGCCACATCATCATATAGGTTTTAATCCCTACAAAGCAAATGATTTCAAGTGTATATGGAGTCTTGCGGACGCATGGGGAAATTTTGAGGTTAATAACAATACTGTGAAAATCAATGTGTGTGAAGGCGAAATTAATCTTAAATCATTGAGCTTGAAATTTTGCAGCAAAGTTTCTTATGTAAAAATCGATGGAAAAGACGTTGATTTCGAGTTTAAAAACGGTATAATATATTTTAAGGAAACAAACATTTTAAACTATGTGGAGATTATATTATGAAAGACCTTAAAATAACAACCTCGCAAATTGCAAAAATATGTAATGTTTCTCAGGGGACGGTTGATAGAGCTTTAAATAACAGACCTGACATAAAAGCTGAAACAAAGCAAAAAATTCTTGAGGTTGCAAGACAATATGGTTATCGTGAGTATATAAACACACCTAACGATAAAATTGAAGGTCAAATAGGAATTATTATTTTTAATTTAAATAACGAATATTTTTCCGAACTTATAACTGAGATGGAATATGCTTTAAGGAAAGCAAAACTTGGTGCTACTGTAATGATGACTCATTATGATAAGCAATACGAGATAGAATGTATTCGTAATTTATATAATATGGGTGTGAAGGGTATCGTTTTATGTTCGGTAAATAATGGAACTGAATTTGAAAACTATCTAAAGCTTTTTGATATTCCAATTGTTGCTGTGGGCAACAGAGTCAAATCATTGCCTTATGTGGGAATTGATGACTTTGCTGCGATGAGTGAGATGACAGAAAAAGTTTTAAATGAAAAGCCTCAAAATATTATCTATTTTTCGCCGGCACTCAATTATTCCGATGCCTATGCTCAAAAAAAGAGATATGAAGGATTTTTAAACGTAGTGGGTAACAAAAAGCATTCAGTTGTAACGAATATAGAAGATATAAAAGAGCGTTATAATGAAAAAACGACAATTATATGTTCTAATGATTATTATGCTCTCAAGGCATATTTCAAATCAAGCGATGTAAAAGTTGTTGGGTTTGATAATATAAAAGCTATTGATAAATACAAAATAGGTATTGATTCTGTGGGTTATTCTGTGTCTGAAATTGCAAATGCGGCAGTAGAGATTATAAGGCGTAATGGAAAGGAGAGTGTTATTGTAAAACACTTCATTGCAGAACATACAGTATAGTTTAAAGTTGTATCTGAATACGTGGCATCTAAACCATTCGTTTCTTTTTGGTCTCTTCTTTTTTCATTCTTCCCTCTTAACTCTTCACGAAAAATGTCGTTTCCAGAGAATAGCTAAAAGAGAATGGAGAAAAGTTTTTATTTATTTGTCAGCCACATTACCGCCACAGCGCAACATTCGCGTAAATAATCAGGCAAAAGGCTCACCCAGTCGGAGCCGGCTCGCATCCGCGAGGGAGAGGTAACGCCGGCAGATTTTGCCAAACGACCTGCACGGTAGATGTGAAAATTATTTGTGGTGTAGGCAACTTTGTATTGATTACCGAGGCGCTCATCTAACAGTTTTTTGGAAAATAAGAAATTCTCATAGGTGGAGGTTGCCCGATTTTCGCGGAGGATTTTACTTGGATTAACTCCTTTTGCGAGCAAATAATTTTCCATGGCTTCAGCCTCTGTTATCAGTTCCTGCGGACCTTGACCACCCGAAACAACAATGATGGCTTCGGGGTTTTTACGATGGTAAATCACAGCGGCGTCCAGTCGATAGGCAAGCGGTCGTGAAACCTGACGCCCGTGTATGCCGGCCCCCAGTACAATCAATGCATCTTCTTTGTAGTTCACAGTATTGGTGGAAGCAGATCTGCTGATGAGTGTAATCGTGAAGACAAAGAAAACAGCTGCGAGGCAGATTAGAAGTTTTACAATTCTACCGAATTTATTATCTAAAAACCGGTTGATCAGATCAAACAGAAAGGCATATAGCAACAACACAAAACCGATGCCGGTGAGCAAAAACAATCCCAAGGTATAATTTGAAACAAGCCATAAATATCCTGCGTTGAGGAGCAGAATGGCAGCAATCATGCCGAGAATGAGCCGAAACACAAATTTCATGCAGACCCCTCTTTTCAACTGTCAATTATATGATTTTGACGATGGTTCTATGAGACTATTGTAACATGTGGCGGCATCATTTGTCAACGTAGACGGTTTTCTTTCAAATAACAACAGGGGCTGTAAACCAATACATTTGGTTACAACCCCTGTTATGTTTTATTTTGCTATCATTGCATCTAACACGGTTCCCATGGTTTTAAACATAGAGTGTGTGCCTTTATGCAATTTTTTTCTTTGTCTGTCTGTGACCGGGTCCATGACCATAGTCAGCGCAGAACCGACAATCGCACCGGCAATTACGCCGCCAATAAAACTCATTTTCATTTTTATTACCTCCGCCTTTTGTTTTGCATCATTAGTATGTGACTGAGAATTGAAATTATGCGAAGGTTTACATGGAATTTGCCTTTTCTGTGCATGCCTGCATGGCTGCCATGATGGCACTGCGGAAACCACACTCTTCCAAACGTTTTACGGCTTCGATGGTTGTGCCTTTGGGCGAGCAGACCATATCCTTTAGTTCGCCGGGATGCTTACCGCTCTCAAGCATCAGCTTAGCCGCACCCATAACCGACTGAGCTGCCAAACGGTATGCTGCATTGCGGGCGATGCCATCACGAACAGCGGCATCTGCCATGGCTTCAATCATCATAAATACATAAGCCGGACTGCTACCTGAAACAGCAATGACGGAGTTGAGCAATGCTTCCGGTAAAATTTGAACTTCACCGACTGCTTGGAAAATTTGATTTACAGCTGCAAATTCTTCAGATGTTGCCGGCATGTGCTCAGCTGCAATCACACTCATGCCGCAAAGAGCCATGGCAGGTGTGTTAGGCATGACGCGAACCACTTTTGCATCAAAACCTAAAAACTCCTTGATGGCAGAAATTTCTACACCGGCAACAATGGAAATAAAAATCTTATCAGCAATTTTCTTGGCATATTTTTCTTTGAGCTCTGCCAAAACAGCGGGTAAAATAAAAGGCTTAACCGCTAAAATGACCAAGTCACCCTGTAGTGCGTTTTCGTTACTTTCTTTGGCCGAAATGCCAATTTTTTTAAACTTTTTGAGTGCTTCGGGATTCGGGTCGCTGATAAACAGGTCCTTTTCTGTACACAGCTCTGAAGCTAAAACGCCGCCGGCAATGGCGTGCGCCATATTGCCACCGCCGATAAAACCGATTTTCATAAAAACACGTCCTTTTTAAGAATAGAAGGGACTGTTGCTTTGTCAACGGTCCCTTTTCATCGTTTGCATGTATCAGTTCGCGTCTGCCGGACAGCCTATGTATGAAAAGACTGTACTTTCAAAAAGGCAGAGCGAATGGTTTGTTGCCGCGTTGCTCGTTTATTCTTCTTCAGATGTTGCCGGCTCTGCAGCTTTTTTATTTTCTTTTGCTATGTTAATGCCATCAATGGTTACATCAACAGTTGTTACGGTTAAATCTGTCATGGTTTCAATGTTGCGCTTGACACATTCCTGCAGCTTGGCAGCTAAAGGTTGAATTTTAACGCCGTAGTCCACAATGACATGTAAATCAAGATGAACACACTTTTCTTCATCCATTTCAACACGGATGCCCTTAGAAAAGTTTTTCTTTACTAATTTTTCAACAAAGCCTTCTGCCAATGTGCTTGCCAGATTGATGCCTTCTACTTCTTTGATTGCCATAGCGGCAATGGTCTGCACAACATCATCAGAGATTTTAACAGAGCCGCTTTCCGTGTATATTGTATTTTCTTCCATGATAATACCTCCTCATACAATCAGATGTTATTATTATATCACGTCATAGCAAAAAAATCAAGATTTTTGCAAAGGAATGTTTCTTGCATGCTTGTGGTGATGATTTCGACTGATTTTTTTGCTAAGAACTTGACAGTCATTTGCTATGGCATTATAATAAAATATATAATTTCATATTGCGGGTTTATGTTCCGGTTTCTTTTTCAAGATTACCGGCCAAGATGGAATTGCGTGAAAATCGTAAGCGGGGCCGCCACCGTAAGCAGGGAGCACTTGTTTTGTTGTTGCAAAAGCAGCAGTCACTGATGGTCACACTGGGAAGACAGAAGCAAGTTGTGATGAGCTGCGAGCCGGGAGACATGCATACAATCCTAAAATGCAACTACGGTAATGGTTTGCATGAAAAGGTAGAGATATTTCTGCTTTTTTGCCAATTAACAGAAAAAACGGCTGTGGCGCTAAAAAGGCGCTATGGTCTATTTTTTTATCAGAAGACTCTTGCGCTATAAAGCAATATGCATCTGCTTCGTGAAGGGAGAAAAGAAAGTGTTGGGAAAGAGAATGAATGCGTTTTTTAACTATCATCCTGTTGTGAATTTTGTTTATTTTGCAGCTGTCATTGTATTTGCCATGCTGTTTATGCATCCTGTTTGTTTGGGTATTTCTCTGGTGTGCGGTTTTGCCTATGCGCTCATGCTTGGCGGACGTAAAACATTGCGATTTGTCCTCAGCTTCGTCCTGCCGGCAGTGGTTGTGATGGCGCTCATTAATCCTCTGTTTAATCATGCTGGGGTAACGATTTTAACGTATCTGCCCAGTGGCAATCCGCTCACGTTAGAGTCGGTGTTATATGGTGTTGCGGCGGCCGGCATGCTTGCTTCTGTTTTGTTGTGGTTTTCCTGTTATAATCACATTATGACCGATGACAAATTTATCTATTTATTTGGCAAGGCGATTCCTTCTTTGTCATTGGTGTTTTCCATGGTGCTTCGGTTTGTGCCGAGGTTTACCGCACAGCTCAAGGTGATTTCAGCTGCTTGGCGCGGCATTGGCAGGGGCACATCCTCCGGCTCCGTGATGCATCGCATTCGAAATGGGTTAAAGCTTTTATCCGTCATGGTTAGCTGGTCGCTTGAGGATGCCGTGGAAACGGCTGACAGTATGAGAGGCAGAGGATATGGTCTGCCCGGTCGCACAGCATTTTCGCTCTATATTTTTACAAAACGAGACAGGATAGCGCTTGTCGCAATGCTGTTTTTGATAGGTTATATGATTGTTTCTTGTTTTTGGGGCAGCTTTTCGTTTCAATATTTTCCAACGATGGTTTTTGCTGTTGACATGAGGCTTGTTAGCGCGTTTTTTGCTTATGCTATCTTGTGCATTATTCCAATATTGATTGAACTATGGGAGGAACTTACATGGACATCATAACATTTACAAATTTCGGTTTTACATATCCTGGCGGAAAGGTGCCTGCCTTGCGAGAGATTTCTGTGAGTATTGCCTCCGGTTCTTTTGTGACGCTTTGCGGTAAATCAGGCTGTGGCAAATCAACGCTTCTCAGAAATCTAAAGCCAATTTTGGCACCGTGTGGAGAGAAGACGGGCTCTTGTTGTTTTATGGGGCGAGAAGTGACGGAGCTATCTCATCGTGAGCAGAGTGAGTCTATTGGTTTTGTGCTGCAGAATCCGGAAAGCCAACTTGTGACGGATAAGGTTTGGCACGAGCTTGCCTTTGGACTTGAAAGCCTGGGTTGTTCCACGACTGAAATTCGTGCAAAAGTTGCAGAAATGGCAGCATTTTTTGGCATTGAGGCATGGTTTCATCGCAATGTATCCGAACTCTCCGGCGGACAAAAACAGCTACTAAATTTAGCCTCTGTGATGGTAATGCAGCCCGATGTTTTGGTTTTGGATGAACCGACAGCACAGCTCGACCCAATTTCAGCACAGAATTTTTTGGATACGTTAGCCAAAATCAATCGTGAATTAGGCACAACGGTGATCCTTTCCGAGCACCGTCTGGAGGAAGCGTTTGCTTTATCAGACAGAGTCATTGTTTTAGATGACGGTGCGATGATTGCCGACGGATTACCACATGAGGTAGGTGCGCAGCTTAAAGCCCAACAACATGATATGCTTTCGGCACTTTCAACGGCTATGCGTGTGCACGCGGCAATAGAAAACGACCTGCCGTGTCCCGTCACGGTTCGTCAGGGACGTTTATGGCTATCGGAGCTTCAGAAAAAGAAACAACCGGTTTTGACAGAACGCAAGAGGAGAACGGATTCCGACAGAGAGCCCACGCTTGAAATGCGCGAGGTTTGGTTTCGCTATGAAAAAAATATGCCTGATGTTCTGCGTGGTGTTTCTTTTCGTGCCTATGCAGGAGAGCTATACGCCATTGTTGGTGGAAATGGTAGCGGTAAAACTACGGCGCTCTCCGTTTTAGCGGGGTTATATGACAATCAACGCGGAGACATTTTATATAACGGAAAAGGCGTGACAAGGGCTTGTGAGAAGCCTGAACTTCACGTTGCCGTTTTGCCTCAAAATCCGCAGGGTCTCTTTGTTGAAAAATCGGTCTATGCCGATCTTCTGGAAATCTTTTCAAGGCAGAGAATCACACAAGAAGAACAGGAAGCACGCATTCGGGATGTGGTTGCTCTATGTGAGCTTGAGCAGCTAATGGACAGGCATCCTCATGATCTTTCCGGCGGTGAGCAACAGCGCGCGGCGTTGGCAAAAATTTTGCTGATGCGACCGCAGATTTTGCTGCTTGACGAGCCGACTAAGGGTATGGATGCTCATTTTAAGAAAAAACTGGCGCTTATTTTCAGAGGGTTGAAAGAACGTGGTGTAACGCTTGTCATGGTGTCACATGATGTTGAATTTTGTGCCCAATACGCTGACCGCTGTGCGATGTTTTTTGACGGCAGTATTGTCAGTGAGGATGTGCCGGAAACCTTTTTTGCAGGGAAAAACTTTTACACGACGGCAGCGAACCGCATGGCACGGGATGTTTTGCCGAGGACGGTTTTGGCAGAAGACATCATAACAGCCTTTGGAGGTATTTTAGAAGAACCGTCCATTGTACTGCCACAAGATGTTCAAATTGGTGAGAGCGAACAGGGAATAAAGTCTTTGCCTAAGAAGAAAAGCAATCATTTTTTCAAGCGTTCTTTTGTGCGGGTGGTATTAGGGCTTCTTTTTGCTCTGATTCTGGCAGGGGTTATCCATTATTTTCAT
This sequence comes from Clostridia bacterium, assembly GCA_045595795.1. GTDB lineage: Bacteria > Bacillota > Clostridia > UBA1381 > UBA9506 > UMGS755. Next base: position 10,857 of record JAZOBC010000048.1, read on the forward strand.
CATTTCTTCCCTGATTATAGCAACGGCCAGGTGGCGGTTCAATTTGCAGAGCTTCTGCTTACCGGAGCGTGTATCGGATGCTTTGTTCCTATGCGAAAGAGAAGGTGCAACAATGATGCGATGCAGCAACCAAAAGAGAAGAGGAAACTGAAAAAAAGAACCTTACTGGCGATGTTTTTTGTCGTTGTGGTGGCCCCGTTAACTCTTTTTGCGGGGATTTATCTGTTTAGCGATAAAAAGTATTATTTAATTAGTTTGCTCCTTATTTTAGAAACCATGATACCTTTTTTTCTGCTATTTGAAGAAAAAAAGCTCCAAGCAAGAGAACTTGTTATGGTCAGCGTGCTGTGTGCTTTGGCGGTGGGGGGACGTACCGCCTTTTATATGATTCCTCAGTTTAAACCCATTTTGGCAATGGTCATTTTGATTGGAATTTGCTTTGGTGGCGAAACAGGTTTTTTGGCAGGTGCTATTTCGGGATTTGTATCCAATTTCTTTTTCGGACAGGGTCCCTGGACCCCGTGGCAGATGATTGCTTTTGGCTTTGTGGGTTTCTTGGCAGGCATTCTGTTTCATAAAGGTATTCTTCGAAGAAGCAGGCTGTCACTTAGCATTTTTGGTGGTCTTGCAACCATGCTTGTTTACGGACTGATTGTGAACATTGGCTCTGCTTTGATGATGAATCCCACACCAACGCTTTCGTTTATAGTTTCCACCTGTGTTTTGGGTGTTCCGTTTGATTTGATTCATGCCGGGTCGACAGCTATGTTTTTATGGTTTTTGGCTGAACCAATGATTGAAAAAATTGAGAGAATGAATATAAAATATGGTATCATGAAAATTTAAAGGAGAAGGAACAGAATAATGTATTTATGATGTGAATGGATTGCTTAAAATTAATATTTTTTGCAAATACCTGCTATAAATATTTATGAATTTTGTTTTTTTAAAATAAAACCATCATTTTTTGTAAACAATGCAGAATAATGTTTGCAATTTCTTAAAGTATATGTTATAATACATATGTTTGTTAATAATAAACTTTTTAATAAATTGAAGGAGAGGATTCCAAATGGCAAAAAAATTTAAGACCATGGACGGTAACTGTGCTGCGGCGCATTGTGCGTATGCCTTCACAGAAGTTGCCGCCATTTATCCCATCACCCCTTCATCAACAATGGCTGAATATGTTGATGAGTGGAGCGCAAAAGGCCTGAAGAACATCTATGGTGAAACCGTAGAAGTTGTTGAAATGCAGTCTGAAGCCGGCGCAGCAGGTGCCGTACACGGCTCACTGCAGGCAGGTGCTATGACCACCACATTCACAGCATCTCAGGGTCTGCTCCTCATGATCCCCAACATGTATAAAATCGCCGGTGAGCTGTTGCCTACAGTTTTCCACGTAAGTGCCAGAGCAATTGCAGCCCACGCTCTTAACATCTTTGGTGACCATCAGGACGTTATGGCTTGCCGTCAGACAGGTTTTGCTCTGCTGGCATCCGGCAGCGTTCAGGAAACCATGGATTTGGGTGGCGTTGCTCACTTAGCTTCCATCAAGGGTAGAGTGCCCTTCCTCCATTTCTTCGATGGTTTCCGTACTTCTCATGAAATTCAGAAAATTGAAGTGATGGACTTTGAAGATCTGAAGGGCTTAGTTGACTGGGAAGCTTTAAAGAGCTTTAAAGACAGAGCTTTAAATCCTGAACATCCCGTTCTCCGCGGTACTGCTCAGAATGGCGATATCTACTTCCAGGGCAGAGAAGCTTGCAACAAGTACTACGATGCAATTCCTGACATCGTTGCTGGCTATATGGATGAAATTTCTAAGATTACCGGCCGTGAGTACAAGCCCTTTAATTACTATGGTGCTCCCGACGCCAAGAAGGTTATCGTTGCTATGGGTAGCGTATGCCAGGCTTTGGAAGAAACTGTTGATTACCTCAACGCAAAAGGCGAAAAGGTTGGTGTTTTGGAAGTTCACCTTTACAGACCTTTCTCTGCTAAATATTTCTTCAATGTAATGCCGAAGACTGTTGAAAAGATTGCAGTGCTCGACAGAACAAAGGAACCCGGTTCACTGGGCGAACCTCTGTATTTGGATGTTTGCAATCTGTATAAGGATTGTGCAAACGCTCCTAAGATTGTTGGCGGTCGTTACGGTCTTGGTTCTAAAGACACAACCCCCACACAGCTCGTTGCTGTATTTAACAATCTGGATGCTGCAGAACCTAAGAACGGCTTTACTATTGGTATCTGTGATGACGTTACCAACCTGTCCTTAGAGCTGGGCGAAAGAATCAACGCTGCTCCTGCCGGTGCAACTCGATGTAAGTTCTGGGGCTTCGGTTCTGACGGTACTGTTGGTGCAAATAAAGACGCCATCAAAATCATTGGTGACAACACTGATTTATATGCACAGGCATATTTTGATTATGACTCCAAGAAATCCGGCGGTGTTACCATGTCTCACCTCAGATTTGGTAAGACTCCCATTAAGTCAACCTATCTGCTGGATGAAGCTGACTATATCGCTTGCCATAAACCCGCTTATGTATATCAGTATGATATTTTAGAGGGTCTGAAAAAGGGTGGTACCTTCCTCTTGAACTGCGTTTGGAGTCCTGAGGAACTGGATGAAAAGCTGCCTGCTAACGTTAAGCGTTATATTGCAGAAAACGACATTGAGTTCTACACCATTAATGCTGTTGACGTAGCTGTTAAGGTTGGTTTGGGTTCAACCCGTATCAACATGGTTACGCAGAGTGCGTTCTTTAAATTGGCTAATGTTATTCCTTTTGATGAAGCCGTTGTTCTGATTAAAGAAGCAATCAAAAAGACCTACGGTAAGAAGGGCGACGAAATCGTTAACATGAACTGCGCAGCAGTTGATGGTGCGATTGACGCTTTAGTTAAGATTGATGTTCCTGCTTCCTGGAAGGATGCAAAGGATGACGTTGTTGCAGACAGCAATCGTCCCGACTTTATTACCAAGATTGTTGACCCCGTTAACGGTCAGCGTGGTAATAAACTGCCTGTCAGCGTATTTGAAGGCAGAGAAGACGGTACCTTTGAAACCGGTACTTCCCGTTATGAAAAACGTGGTGTTGCCGTTATGGTTCCTGATTGGCAGCCTGATACCTGTATTCAGTGTAATCAGTGTTCTTTGGTTTGCCCCCATGCTGCAATTCGTCCTGTTTTGGTTGACGAAGCTGAAGCTGCAGGTGCTCCCGAAGGCTTTAACACCTTAAAGGCTGTTGGTAAAGATTTTGGCGGCCTTGGATTCAGAATTCAGGTATCTCCTATGGATTGCTTGGGCTGCGACATTTGTGCTAATATATGTCCTGCTCCTAAGGGCAAGGCTCTGATTATGAAGCCGATTGATGAAATTCAGGCTGCTGAATCTGTTAACTGGACCTATGCTATGGACAAGGTTAGCAACAAGGCTCACCTGGTTGACCCCGCTTCTAACATTAAAAATTCTCAGTTTGCTCAGCCTTACCTGGAATTCTCCGGTGCTTGTGCAGGCTGTGGTGAAACACCTTATATTAAGCTGATTACCCAGCTGTTTGGTGATCGCATGATGGTTGCTAACGCAACAGGCTGTACCTCTATTTGGGGTGGTTCTGCTCCCTCGATGCCTTACTGCAAGGACGAAAACGGCAGAGGTCCCGCTTGGGCTAACTCCCTGTTTGAAGATAATGCTGAATTTGGTCTTGGTATGGCTCTTGCAAGCAAGAAAATCAGAAAGACTCTGGCTGCAAGAATGAATCAGGCAATGGATGCTGTTTCTCCTGAACTGGCTGATGCATTTAAGGAATGGATTGCAGGCAAAGACAATGCTCAGGCTTCTAAGGCTGCTGCTGAAAAGATTAAGGCATTAATCAAGAGCGCTGACATGACCAACGCAGCCCTAAAAGAAATTGCTGACAGAACAGACTTCTTAGTGAAGCAGTCTCAGTGGATCTTCGGTGGTGACGGTTGGGCATATGATATCGGTTACGGCGGTTTGGATCACGTCATTGCTTCCGGTGAGGATGTAAACATTTTCGTTGTTGACACCGAAGTATATTCCAACACCGGTGGTCAGTCCTCCAAGGCTACACCGACAGCTGCTGTTGCTAAGTTTGCTGCTGCAGGTAAAAAGGTTAAGAAGAAAGACCTTGGTATGATTGGTACAACCTATGGTTATGTATATGTTGCTCAGATTGCTCTGGGTGCTGACATGAATCAGGCACTGAAGGCAATTAAAGAAGCAGAAGCATATCCCGGTCCCTCTTTGATTATCGCATATGCTCCCTGTATCAACCATGGTATTAAAGCTAAGGGTGGTATGGGCAACTCCATCGCAGAAGAAAAGAAGGCTGTTGCAACCGGTTACTGGCATCTGTGGAGATACAATCCGCAGCTCAAGGAAGAGGGTAAGAATCCCTTTATTCTGGATTCTAAGGAACCCAGCGGTGATATCAGAAGCTTCTTAGAAGGCGAGAACCGTTACCTGATGCTGCAGAAGGCATATCCTGAAGTTGCAGAGCAGCTCTTCTCTAAGGCTGAAAAAGACTTGTTGGATCGTTATGAAACCTACAAGCAGATGGCTTCTCTCTAAGATTGTTTAAGAGGCTGTTGCAAAACGGAAACGTTTTGCAACAGCTTTTTTCGTAAAAATAACCACCCAATTACTGCACAAACTAGTGCATTCATCGGGTGGTTATTTTCTATTTATTCTCTTTTACAAAAACCTTACTGAATTGCGGACGATTAAATCCATCGGCAGTAACACGCTTTCAACCGGGTTACCTTTAATTTTTTGAAGCAACATGTCCATTGCCAACTCGCCCATTTCGACTTTGTCAATACCAATGGTGGTCAGCTTTGGTTCAATATAGCGGGAGAGCAAAATGTCATCAATGCCGATAAACGAAACATCTTCCGGAATAGAAAGTTTTAAATCCTTTGCGCAGCGCATGGCGCCGATGGCAAAGCTATCAACGGTACACACAACAGCAGTGGGACGTTTTTCGTTTGTGAAAAGCTCTTTAGCGGCTTCGTAGGCGGTATTTTCATCAGAAGCCACAAGGCTTGACAGCTTAGGGTCGGGCACTAAATGGTGTTCCTGCATGGCACGCTCGAAGCCGGTCAGAGTTTGAGTGTGGAAATCGGGCACGGTTTTTGACGCAATCATGGCAATGTCTTTATGTCCGTGCTCAATTAAGTAACTTGTTGCCGCATAGGTTGCACTGCAATAATCAGGATTAATGGACGTGATATTTTCCTGACTTGCGTGTGAGTCCACGACCACAAAGGGGACACTGCTGGCGATTGCCTTATCAGTCAGGGTTTTGCTGATGTCCTGCATAAATATAATACCATCTGCATCACCGGAATATACCAAATCCGGCAATTCGTTTCGGTTCTTAACCGGCTTGCTGATAATGATGTTATATCCATATTTCCGACTTCTGTTTACAATGCCGCGCGTGATCTCAAAATAGAACAAATCTTCAAAGGGTGAAGAAAACGAATTGATAATGAGACAGATATTAAAGCTTTTTTTCAGCAAAAGCTTTTTGGAATTTAGATTTGGCTTAAAGCCGGTCTCGTCAATAATTTGCTGGACCTTTTGGCGGGTGCGGTCACTGACGCCGGGTTTGTCGTTTAATACAAAGGAAACCGCAGTTACCGACACACCTGCTTTTTTTGCAATATCTTTAACGGTCAGCTTTTTCACAATATCACTCCGATGACTTGAAATGTTTTGACAATGAACTAAACATTTTAGTTACAAAAAAAATTATAGCATACCTTGTCGGTATATGCAAGTTTTTTCAATAGTCTGATATAGTTTTATAATTGTACTGTTTTTTACATGTTTTAGTATTTAATCTTCCATTGACGCTTCTTAAAGCAAAAAGTTATAATATATGTAGCGATTATAAAATGTGAGGAGTGTGACAGAGAATGAGCGGCAAAAAACAGTGGTATATTGTAGATGGGTATCGTCCTTCTCCCAAACCGGACCCGCAGGCCAGTTATATTGGTCACGAAAGTGTGATGATTTTAAACACAAACAATCAAGATGCACATGTGAAAATCAGCGTATATTTTGAGGACAGAGATCCGGTTGAAAATATACCTTATATCGTGCCTGCCAAACGCATTCGTTGCTTTAAAACAGATGATAAGGAGGCGTTGGGTGGCTTAGAGATTGGCGTTGGTGTTCAATATTCTTTGTCCATTAAAAGTGACGTCGGCGTCATTGTGCAATATGGTAGGTTGGATGTTCAGCAGCCTAATATGGCATATATGGCATTGATGGCACAGAGTGAATAAGGAGGAAACGGTATGGATATTAACAGTGTTTGTGGAAAACTGAAACGTGAAGACTTGGGTGTGGTTGCGCCGCATGAACATGTTTTGCTGGATTTAACGGCATTTTATCAGGCACTTCCTGTTCCCGGAATCGAAAACCCTGAATCCCAAAAGGTTGAAATGTGGAATTTAGGAATTTTGAGCCGTGACTGTTATGCCTTGAAGGACAATTTGCTTTTAACAGATGAAGAAGTTGCAACCAAAGAGCTGATGTTTTATAAAAATGCCGGCGGCAACACCATGGTGGATGCATCCTTGCCGGGCATCGGACGTGACCCTGAGGGTCTGAAGCGTATTGCTGAAAAAACAGGGCTCAACATCATTATGGGAACCGGTTTTTATGTAGGAGAAACCCACCCGAAAGAACTGGATGATATGACCGAGGAAGAAATCGGCGAGTTGATGGTAAAAGAACTCAATGAGGGTGTTAACGGCATTCGTGCCGGATATATCGGCGAAATCGGTATCAGCGAAATTTTTGATGATAAAGAACGCCGTGTGCTGCGTGCAGCGGCTGTTGCTCACCACAAAACCGGAGCGGCGATCAACGTACATATTAACCCCTGGACCATCAATGGTATTGAAGCTGCAGATATTTTGCTTGATGCCGGTGTGAAGCCTGAGAGCATCTGCATCAGTCACATTGATGTGGAGAATCGAGAAGATTATATATATGCCTTATTGAAAAAAGGTGTTTACGTTGAATTTGATAACTTTGGTAAGGAATATTATATTCGCCGCGAAGTGCGTAATTCCGGCTATGGAAACTTCGTTCATGACACGGCTCGTGTAAGCTTAGTAAAAAAACTAATTGATGATGGCTATCTGAATCAGATTCTATTGACCTGTGACCTTTGCCTGAAAAACCTGTTACATACGTACGGCGGCTGGGGTTATGACCATGTGCTGACAAACATTGTTCCCATGATGGAGGATGAGGGCATTACAGATGAGCAAATTAAGACCATGCTGGTAAAAAATCCGGCAGATTGGTTGTGTGGAAAGGAGAAATAAATATGTTAAACATTCCATCCATTCCTAACGAGGAATACAAAGAGCGTATCGTTAAAGTTCAAAAACTTATGAAGGAAGAGGGTTATGACCTGATTCTGAGCTATGGTAATGAGGCAGAGCCCCAGTATGTTCGTTATTTTTCAAACTACTGGCCCTCTTTTGAAACGGCAGGTGTTTTAATCCCGGCTGAGGGAGACCCCCTTTTGCTGATTGGTCCTGAAAGCTATACCTACGCCAGTGATCGCTCAAAAATCAGCGAAATTTGCCGTTTAAAGGCATTTAGAGAGTCATCTGAACCAGAATATCCCGGACACAAGCTCGACACATTTAACACCGTTATAGACAGAGTATGGGGTTCTAAACCCGTACGCCGCTTTGGTGTTGCCGGCCTGCCACTCATGACCATTGGCGTGTATGAAGCTTTGAGTGAAGCTTTAAAGGTGTACGGCGATGTTAAAATTGAAAAGGCTGACGATGTTGTAAATAAGATTCGTATGTGTAAAACAGAAAACGAACTTGCCTGCATGCGTGCGGCAGCAAAAATCACAGCACAGACCTTTGACTATGTGCTTGAGAATATCCGTGTAGGCATGACAGAGCAGCAGGTAGCGGGTCTTGCACTGGGTAAAATGCATGAACTGGGTGCAGAAAGAGAATCCTATCCTGTTTGGGTGCTGACTGGTAAAGGCTCTAATCAGGCGATCAGCCGTCCCCGTAACAAAAAGATTGAAAAGGGTGATATGACCTTTATTCAGATTGGCGCTCGTGTGGATGGTTATGCATCCAGCATCGGCAGACCGGTTGTGTTCGGCAAAGCAACTCCGGAGCAGCGTGAATTGATTGAAGTGGGTTATAAGGCTCAGGCTGATGTTATTGCTATGCTAAAAGCCGGCGTGCCCGCTTGCGAGGTTGCTAAATTCCATGTGAAGAACGTAACGGATATGGGCTATGGCGATTGGCTATTGTATGGTCCCTGTCACGGTAACGGTACCATGGAAGGTGAAGCTCCCTGGGTTGAAACCTCTGCCGACTACCTCTTGGAAGAAAACATGACCTTCTGTGTTGATATTTTCTTAGGCTCTGCAAAGACAGAAACCGGTCTTAGAATGGAAGACGTTGTTTGCGTTACCAAGGATGGTTGTGAGAATCTGACGAACTACCCCAGAGAATTGTTTGAGATTCCTTGTGAATAAAAGATTGTAATAAAAAAGTCGTTGCTGCAAATGTAGCAACGACTTTTTTTATTTAAAATAATTAAAACAGCATAATTAAAAATTGTGAAACAAGTACAACGGCAATAAGGGCGATGGGGTAGGTTGCAGCATAGGCAGCAGCAACATCTTCAGTGCCGGCAACATTAATCAGAGTGCCAAGTGCAGGAGTGCTGGTCATGCCACCGGTGATGGAGCCTAAGTTATTCAAAAGGCTGA
>JAZOBC010000049.1:0-3167 GCA_045595795.1 Clostridia bacterium
TTTCAAAAGCTGATTGCTCAATACTTGTTACACTGGGCGGCAGGCTTAGTAAAGATGCCTTATAGCAATACATAAACGCCGCTTCACCAATACTATTGCAAACACTGCCATCTTCAAATTCTATCATTGTAAGGGCTGCCATGTCATACAACAAGTAAGCTGGAATTCTTGTTACATTGTTGCCAATGATCAGCTTGAATCCTATGTCCTTTTTGCCCACATTATAAAACACAGCCTGTGAAGAATTGCTTGGGTCGTTCATATTTTGCGCATTAAATCGAATTTCTGTCACGCCTGTGCAACCATAAAACGCATTTTTTCCAATATTCGTTATACTATCAGGTATTGTCAACGAAGAAAAGCCTGTACAATTTCGAAATGCTTCACTACCAATAGCAGACACACCACTTAGCAATGTTAACGAAGATATATTAGCGCATCCGTTAAACACATACTCTCCAATAATCAACGGACCGCCGCCCAATGTTACCGATGTTAATCCAAAGCAACCTGCAAAAGCTTCTCTGCCAATATTCCCCTTTTTCATTGTTAATGTAATCGCTGCATTCGAACAATTACTAAACGCATAATCCCCAATATTAACTATACCGTTAGGAATTACTATAGAAGTTAAGCCGCTTCCATAAGCAAAAGCATGCTGTCCTATATGCGTTACACTTTCAGGAATAATCAGCTGCTTCAGGTTTTGTTGTCCTATAAACGCCCAGTTACCAATATGTGTGCATACACTCCCTTCTTCAAAAGTAACGCTTGAGAGCTTAGGCGCATAGGATGTACTTGAAGTCGGATAAAACAAATACGCAGGCACACTTGTCACATTTGCGCCAAAAATCACTTCAATACCGGTGCCGTTTCGACCTGCTGCGTAAAACACATTATTCTCAGATTTCAGGTCATCCACACTCGTGGCATTAAATTGTAGTTTTACTAAATTGTTGCAGCCATAAAACACTGAATTTTCTATAGTAGCAACATTTTTTCCAATTGTTACAGATTTTAAGGCCGGGCAATTTTGAAATGCACCCGTACTTAATTTAGTCACACTGTCAGGTATCAGCAAGGACTCCAGGCTTGTGCATCCCATAAAAGCCTCTTTGCCGATCTCTGTAATGCCTTCCCCAAGTACTACAGTTGTTAATTTGCTACATTTATAAAAGGCGTTTTCTTCGATACGCTTAACGCTACCAGGAATTGTAACAGACGCTAAACTAGTGCAGTTATAAAACGCATGGGACTCGATATATTCAACGCTTTCAGGTATTGTTATTGTTTTTAAGCCGGTACAACTGGCAAAAGCGCGGTCACCAATAGCAATAAGGCCATCAGGAAGTTTTACGGTCGTCAGTTTGCTGTTTGCAGATAAACATTGATCTCCTATACCCAGCGTTCCTTCCTTAATTTCTATGCTTGTAAAACTGGGCAGAACCATGGGAAACTTGTAGCAATATGCAACTTTTCCAATATATACAAGACCGTTTGCTTGACTGTTATACCATTTTGTCCCACTAAATGCGGAAAGACCAATCAAAACAACGCTATCAGGAACCACTATTGTTTCCAAGTTAGAACAACCGGAAAATGCATATGATCCTATTTTATATACAGAATCCGGAATTGTTACCGATGTTATTCCTGTGCAGTTATTAAAGGCATACTCGCCGATATTGGTTATGCTCGCGCTAATCTTTATGCATGTTATTGCCGTACAATCAGAATGCCAAGGTGCTAAGTTGCTAGCTGACCAATCCGTCATTGCGCCGGTGCCGGAGATGGTGAGGGTACCCTCGTCATCCAGGGTCCAGGTCAGATTATCGCCGCAGGTGCCGCTGGCAACTTCTGTTGCAGCTGCAGCTTCTGTGGGGTCAGCCAGCAGGAGCAAACATACCACTGCCATTGCCATACAGAGAATGCTTAAAAGTCTGTATTTTTTCATGGTTTCGCCTCCGTTTTACTATATGGGTATATTTTCACTTATACAGTTAACTCAATACTAACATTTAAAGCTATATAATTCAAGGATTTTGTAACCGACAAAGCAAAATGCCGTCATTTTATTCTGATATTAATAAAGCACCTGCCAAGGCAGGTGCTTTTGGGGGAATCAATACAGATTTTCGGTGTCCCACTGCTTGATGATCGCATGCTTTTCGATCATTGCAGCGATCGCTGCCAGCTGGTCTGCCGTAAAGGCGTCGCTGCTGGTGTTCAGCTGCTCCATAAGACCGCGGAAGGTCATGGTCGCAGCCCCGCTTTCAATCACTGTGCCGTCAGTTAACTGAAGCATGACCTTGGCGGACAATCCGGTCTCACCGAAATGCTCCACATCGTAGTTGTCGATGCGCAGTGTGATGACCTTACCGGACACAAACTTGTCACCGGACATATTCACCGTAATGGGATCGTTACCCTCCAGCTGCATGGTAAAGCCAAAGCTATCCAGGGCAGCCGCCACCATATCATCGCCATAGAATATCGCCTTGTAGCCCACGCCGGTGGAGGAAGGCTTCAAGCTCATATGGGTCACGCCCAGGAAGAATCTGTGGAAGCTATAGCCGTTCTCGTCCTTGATCGCCATGTAGCGCTTGGAAGAACCGGTAATATCGCTCATAAAATGAGCCTCCGGCACGATCTCATTACCGTTTTCATCCACCAGGTTCATGTAGCCGATCGCTTCACAACTGTAGCTATCAGTTGTACTATCCATGCCGTAGATCTTGTAGCCATTGGTCACAACCGTACCCGACAGATCAAAACCGTTCAGATCAATATAAAGGTCCTGGGTAAGAGCCACATCTGCTGATGCGTCCGTTCTCATCACCAGACGCTGCCCCTCGCTATAGGCAACAATTGCCTCTTCAAAAGACATATATTCTTTTCCTGACAATTCAAACATGCCGTTATACGGAATCCATGTGATAGTTCCGCCATAGTTCACCCGCACATCCTCAGTCCAGGTTTCATCATTAGCAGGATAGTACGCATCGACTGTTATATTACGGAAGGCCTCCTTTTCAATTTTAGGTGCAGAAGATGTAAATACGATTTTCTTTAGCCCCCCACAGTTCATAAACGTATAATTCCCGATACTCTCCATCTTGTTGCCCAATGTTACAGAATCAATGGCTGAACAGTTTTCAAAAGCTGAT
>JAZOBC010000050.1:0-25770 GCA_045595795.1 Clostridia bacterium
TGTAACCGGCTTTGAGATTTTGACAAACTATGAGGAATATAAGGCCAAAGAAGGTGCACGCCTTTATTTTGATAAAATCACCGTTTCCTGGGAAGAAATTCCCGAAAAAGTGATTGGTGGTCAGGATGGCGAAGCCGAGGAGAAACCTGCTGAGGAGACAGTGCTTTTCAGTGATATCCACGTAGGTTCTTCGGTGGTTATGTTAGACCCGCCGATTAAAGATTTTACGCCCTATAACACCATTGTGATTCGCGCTAAGAACGATAAAAAGTTCTATACGCCCCTGATGATTTGGTTCCAGTCAGAAAATCCCAATAACTATACATATGATTATTGGTATACCTACATTGACGGTAACTGGGTGGGCGAAAAGGAGTTTGTCTTCGATAGAGGCACAAAGGGCTTCCACACCGGTGCATTGCCGCTTGGTTGGGATCAGATTACCTCCATGCGAATTTGTACATGGGGTAGTGCCGTGCTGAGTGAACAGGGCAAGCTGAATAATGACGTTCCCGAACTCTATATTGAGTCGATCTCTTTAACCAACAGGGGCTGGAGCGAGTTATATGCCGAGGGAGCAGAGAACTATATTCCTGAAGCCAGAGAGCCTGAGGAGGGCTTTGTTGACTATGCAAGTCAGATTCGTGCAGCAGGAAAAGGTCATCCCCGTCTTTTTATGGGAACGGATTATATTGAGGGCCTGAGTGCTTTATCCCAAACAGACTTATATTTAGGTAAGACTGTTTCATCTATTCGTGGTGCAGTTTATTCTGCCATGGCACAGGAGCCGGATGGCCCTGCATCCTTAGAAACACTGGCACAGGCTGCGGCTATTTACAACATTGAGAAGGACGCAGCGCTTTTCGACTGGATCTGGAAGGGTGTTGTGAAATCACAAACCCTGTGGATTGACTTAGGCACATATCTGACAGTTGGTGATAATGCGCGGTACTTATCTTATGTTTATGACTTTATGTATAATGATTGGTCGGAAGAACAAAGAACCATTTGTCGTAACATTTTAATGCATAATGGTCTTGACTTCATTCTCCGTGAACTGCGGCCCTATGTTCAATATGCACAGTCTTATAACAACTTGTCAACGGTTATGATGAGTGGTGTGGCTTCTATCGCGCTGGCAGTAATGGGTGATGACCCGGCATATGACGCTATTTTAAATGAAACATTAAATCGCGCATTGGTGGCACTTCGCCATGTTGTTCCCAATGTGGCTTATGAAAGCGGAGAATATCGTGAAGGCTTTGCTTATTGGAACTATGGTTTGGGTCTGACCTTCCTTCCGTTCTTAGCCAATATGTATAATGTTCTTGACAATACCGAGTTCTTAGATAATTATCCCGGTGTTGCTAATGCAGCATTGTATCCCATCGGTTTAACCGGTGCAAAGGGATGTTACAACTATGGCGACAGCCAATGGTTTGACTATGTTGCCTGCGGTGCGTTCTTCTTCCTGTCGCAGTATTATGACAATCCTGCCTTTGGCGCATACCAGAAGAACTATACCCCTGGTGGCGGCGACTTCTTTGCTCTCATGATGTACAGACCTGATGAGCGGTATGATAATTTTGAACAGTATATGCCCGGAAGCGCCTATTTCCCGGATGTTAACGAGGTTTTAACCATTCGCAGAAGCTGGGAGGGTACAGAAGGCACGTTTTTAGGCGTAAAGGGTGGTAAAAACTTTACCGGTTCTCACATGCAGACGGATATCGGTTCTTATATCTTTGATATGATGGGTGTTCGTTGGGCTGTTGAGCTTGGCTTGGGTAACTATGCAATTGAAACTTTGCATGAACTGGGCAGACTGGGTGGCTACAGAAACCGTGCAGAAGGTCAGAATACTCTTGTGATTAATCCCGGCAGCGGTCTTGATCAAAACGTGGATGTTGACTGCAAAATTGAGAACTATAAGATTTCGGATCATGCAGGCTATGTTGTGATGGATATTTCAGAAGCCTATGAGGGTATGGGTGCCGACAGTGTGAAGCGCGGATTTGCCATGCTGAACAACTATGGGTCTCTCTTGATTCAGGATGAAATCAAGTCAACAGCACCCATTGAAGTGTATTCCTTTATGCACACGCAGGCAGATATTGAGATTGCCCCTGACGGAAAGAGTGCAGTTTTAACACAGGATGGCAAGAAGATGCGTGCAAGATTGTTATCACCGGCAAACGGAACACTTTTGGATATGGCGGCAGATCCGCTGCCGGATTCACCGGATGTTCCGGGACGTGCAGATAACAGCGGTTACAGAAAGTTGACAGTTCATGTAAAGGATACAGAAAGCCCCACGCTGGCACTCTTGTTAACAGCTCATGCAGATGATCCGGCGTTAGAGTATAACATCAGTCAGCTCAAACCTCTTCGTAAAATTCAGGAATATACAAAGAATCCCGTTGAAATTGAATCCTTGTCCATGGATGGCATTCCTCTGAAGGGCTTTGATGCACAGCAATCTTCTTACACGGTTTCAGAATGTGAGGTTGGCATTATTTCTGCTACAGCGAAAAGCGGTATCAATATCTCTATTGAACAGGCAAAAGAGGTTGGCGATGTTGCCGTTATCACCGCAACCGATCAAAACGGATACAAAGCTGTGTATACGGTTAACTTCACACGCGAAGCACAAAACAGAATGGCGGTTTCATCTTATATTCCCAAATATATTATAACAACTGATGAAACCAAAGACGGTGTTGGTGCAAGCACAGAATATTACAGCGGTACCCCGGATACGGCTTGGATAACCTTTGATTTGGGAAGAAGTAAAGAAGTGCGCGATGTGAATATTTCCTGGTCTCAGGGCGATATCCGTTACGCTTACTTTACGCTTCTGCTCTCCAATGACGGTGTAAATTGGAAAACGGTTTACGACGGTCAAAGCTTGCTGCAGAGCGGTTATGAACAATATTCCTTTGAGCCGCAAAAGGCGAGATATATTAAGATTGACGGTCATGGAAACAGCGTGAACAGCTGGACCAGCATTTTGGGCGTCAGCATTACAGCTTATGAAGATGCTTTTGTTGATTTGGCAGGGCACTGGGCTGAAAAGGATATTTTAGATATGGCGAATCTCGGTGTTCTGTACGAACCTGAGGACGGTAAACTCAATCCTGAGAAGGAAGTTACAAGAGCTGACTTTATCAGCCTACTGCAGAAAACTGTTAAGTATAGCGATGCGGCATACACCGGTACTTTTGCTGACGTAACAGAGCAGAGTGAAAATGTTGGTGCTATTGAGGGTGCTTATGCGTTAGGCTTTATCCCGGCAGAAATGGTGGCTGACGGTAACTTCTTACCCAATCAGCCGATTACCTGCGAAGAAATGATGGCTATTGGCGTTAACGTCGTTAGCATCTTGAACAATATTCCGAAGGCAGAAAAAGAATTGACAGGCTATCGCTTTGTTGACCAGATCAGCCCCTGGTGCGTACCCTATATGAAGAAAGCATTGGCTATGAAGTTATTAGGCGGATCGCTTCTGTCCGAAGACTTTGTTGCAAATCAGAATGCAACCTACGCACAGGCAATTGTTATGGCAAAACGCTTATATATCAAGACCTATTAATTGTAAGATGCCGCATTCTGCCAAAGGCGGAATGCGGCATTGTAACTATCGTAAAGGAGAAAGAGATGCTGTATAATGTAAGAGATTTTGGTGCTGTGGGAACCGGTGTTGCGCTGGATACAGAAGCGATTCAGAAAACTGTAGATGCCTGCTTTGAAAATGGCGGAGGCCGTGTTTTGGTTCCGGCGGGAGACTATCTGGTTGGTAAGATTATTTTAAAAGACCATGTAACGTTTGAAATCGGTGCAGGAGCGACCTTGGTTGCTTCATCTAATATTGAAGATTATCCTCCGTCGGTTGGCTTTGCCGGTTCTATTTTTAACCGTGGAGCTGCTGATGATGGCAGAAGTGCAAGAAGAGCGATTATCTATGCCTGCGAAGCAAAAAATATTGCCATAGTTGGTCGTGGCACCATCGACGGACGCCATCCTGAGTTTTTGGTTGGCAGAAAAGATAGCGACCAGGCAAAACGTTTCCAGTATGATATGCATAATGTGGAAGAACGGTTTTATGCCCATGGTCCGGAGTTTATCTGGCGCCCGATTTTATTGTTTATTGAAGCTTGTGAGAATGTCGTAGTGGATGGCATCAATTTTAAGAATGCACCTTGCTACACCTTGCAGCTTAGAAGCAGCCGTAACATTAACATAACCAATATCAACATCCGCAATCATATTGGTGCAGATAACGCAGATGGCATTCATTTTTCCTCTTGCTGTGACGTGCGTATTTCAAACTGCGATTTAGAATGTGGAGATGATTGCATCGCCATTGATTCAAATGACGGAACGCCCTCTGAGCGTTATGCGGTGCAGAATTGCTTGTTTGTCAGCCGCAACAACTGCTTTAGAATCTTTACATGCTTAGGTCAGGATGAAGCAAAGAGAAACCTGCTTTCATGGGGCCGTGTCAGCGATATTGCCATTAGCAACTGCGTGGTAAAAGAAGCATCAAGCTTTATTTATGTCAATGTTGACCAGGGCATTGTTGAGCGCGTGTCTGCAACCAATGCAAGCGGTAAAATTCGCAGATTGGGCACCACGTTTTTAATCACAACGCATAATGCAAAGGCAAATCAAATCACCTTTAGTAACTGGAACTTTACCAGCCGTGGCGTGGGTTACATTTACAGCGACAGACCGGACTCCATCACCAATGTTAAGCTGGATCAGCTTGATATTGAGGTTTGTCCGCAAACACAGCTTTATGGAAATGGATTACACATGCCGGCATATCCCAGTGGTTTGCCTCTTTACTGGCTCTCTCATTATGTGCCGTATTTCCTCCAGATGGTTTGTGCCGAGGATGTTTCTATTCGCTCTTTGTCTGTGCACTGGGGAGAAACTGATATTGACGACATTCATGAAATTGGCGAGGTCAAAGAACTGATTCCTCATTGGCCCAAGCCGGTTTCCTGTGATGCACATTGGCCTGTAATCAAAGCCGAGCATATTAAAAAGCTTGAGGTTGATGGCTTTAAGGGCGAGGCTTTTGGCGGTCATGACCACATCATTGAATTGGAATCGGTGGAGAAGGCCATATTCTACCGTCATGGTTTATCCAAGAAGGATGTGCTTGCTGATTCATCCTGTGGATTGGTGGAACTTTAATTAGAGTATTTCATTTGTAACGTATAAAAGGGCTGTTGCAAAACAAGTTTGTTTTGCAACAGCCCTTTTTGTATCTTTATATGCTATCTTTTTTTACAGATGTGGTTTAAAAGAAAGACAACTGCGAAAATGCCAATAGAATAAAACAGAGCAAAGAGATTATATTGGCTGTTATAAATAGACTGCAAGTAATAATAAGTCGGCAGCATTAAGCGAACCGGCCGCAAAACCTTTAAGTTAAAGAAGATAGGTGATAACGCCAGCAACAAAATCATCACACCGGGAATGGTTGCTCCCAGCTTTCCGGGTGAACGAAAGATGATGCAAAACACCAGACAAAAACCGCTGCAAGAGATTGCAAACAGCAACATGGCAATGCATTCATTCCACAATCCAACAGAAAATCCGGAGCAAAACAATGCAATCAGCACAGCCAGTGCGGCAAAAAGAACAGCAGAGAGACATGAGGCGAATGCCGGCAATAATCGACGACGGGGAGAGAGCCAGTCATATTTACCCTCGGCTTGATCTTGTAAAAAATACATTGCCGCTGCTAAGCCGCATAGCACGACCAAAAGCGATAAAATACCGCGCAGTGGTGCGGTGAGGTAGTTTGTTTTGCTGATGGGTGCGTCTTGGTTTAGTCGTTTTATTTCAATAATGCTGTCATTTTTGGCAATGCTGTTAAAATAATCTTTAATTGTATTTTTCGGCACATCTTCAGCCGTAACCAAATTTTCATAGACAAAATTTTGATAGATTTGGTAGGAAAGATGCGGGAACAGAGCGCCATATAACAATTCTTGCGCAAGATTCAGCGGAATGCTTTCTTCCCGAATCACAATTTCTACCAACGGTGTTCCGGATTTTCCGGCACCGAATGCTTCTGCTTTTTTACTTGTGTCTGCCGTAAAAATCCAGGCCCCGTCTGCACTCTGTTTTTTGACAGCTTCGGTCGCATCTGTGGCTGAAGCGAAGGTTACATATCGGATTAAGCTTCGACTTTCGGTCAAAGAACGGATGACGGCATTTGCCATAGGGTCTGCGTCTTGGGTTGCAAGTGCAATGGTTAAAATACCGCTTTCGCCTGATGACATTGTCTGTCCGGCAAGCAACATAATGCAGGGGATGAGGCAGAGTAGTGCTAAAAAACTGCCTTTATGGAGCAAACGCTTACAGAACATCAGATACCAGATTGTACCTTTTTGTATATTTTTCATGGCTGATCACCTGCAATTCTACGGATTCGTAAACCAAGAGCAAGCAAAGCAAATAAAGCAAGATATATGAGCGTCATACCAACGCTTTGCAGTGCTAAGGTTTCAGAAATGACTTGTCGCATGTAGGCAAAACCGACACCGGTAGGAAGCCATGCGGCAAAATTTTGAACAGCCTCGGGGAAGAACGTATTGGGATAAAAACAACCGGAGATATATCCCAATCCAATAGCGATGATAAACTGCAGTAAAACGGCACCAACCGTGTTTGGAACCAACTCGTAAAGCGCCATTTGCATCATGGTTATCATCATGATGACAGGCAGAATTTTCATCATAAAACCCATACAGGTTGTGATGTTCATGCCGGTCAGTTCACGGATGCCGAAATCGTTGAAGCCCAAGACACTTCCGGTCAAAAGAGCAAAAATCTGCAATGTGAGCAGCGTTATGAGCAGATAGGCGGCATATTCACAAAGCATTTGATGCGCCGGATGCATACCACGGGCATTTAATGAGCGAGATAGCGACATTTTTCTTGAACCAAGCAAGCGGCTTACGGATATGCCCCAAATCAGCATGAAAAACAGCAAAAGACCGCAGATATAATATTCGACGAGTGAGACTTTGTCGGCAATACCCAAGGTTGTTATGTGATATAGATCAGAACGGTTGAGAACCGAATCGACATATGCTAAATTCAAATTGGTAATGTGATCCCACATGTTTGCTGTTTTCTGATGTTCCGTTGCCACGTTCTGCATGGCGTAAACACCTTGTTGTACATCGGTTACCAAGTCAGAAACAATGGTAGCAATTTCTGAAGATAACGTGCTGCCAAACCCATCGGGGCTGTTTAAGGTGATATACTCTGCCGGAATATTTTGACCGTTTAAAATGCTATGAATATAATTTTCCGGAATGCGTGCATAACCATGAATTTCCCGACCTTTGAGGGCACGAATCGCGTCTTCTTCCTCCATTTTGAGAATATTGACAGAAAAGCGGGAATTATCAAAATTTTGCAGTGCATACACACCGATTTCTAAAAAGGTATCCTGTGTATCTCCTACCAAGCCGATGGAAATTTTCTTTTTGTCATCGCTTGAGAGATTGTGCTGCAACAGAAGAGAGCAGGTTAGGA
Source organism: Clostridia bacterium (assembly GCA_045595795.1). Classification (GTDB taxonomy): domain Bacteria; phylum Bacillota; class Clostridia; order UBA1381; family UBA9506; genus UMGS755. The sequence goes on from JAZOBC010000050.1 coordinate 7,564, forward strand.
CCATGCTGAGCACGGTGATGAGCGTAATCAGCAAAATGGCAGGATAGAGCTTAAAGGCTCGTTTGATTTGCAATCGTAAATAGGTTTTTTGTTTCATACGGATAAGCTCCCTGCTAAATGGTGTACATTACCGTCATATTCAAATGCGTGCAGTGTTCCTTGCTTTAAAATGTAGAGCTGGTCACAAAGGGGCAACTCCTGAATGTCGTGGGTTGCCAGTAAAATCGTGCCGCCACCGGCTTTGAAATCGAGCAGATAGTTTGTGATGCGTTCTTTGCAGACCAAATCAAGTGCCGCAGAAGGTTCATCGAGCAGCAAAATCTTGGGCTTGTGAGCGACTGCACAACCAATGGCTAAGCGTTTTTTCATGCCACCGGACATTTTATAAACAGGAGTTTTAATAAAATCTTTGATTCCTAACATGGCAAGGACGCCACCTGATAGCTCTGCCTCTAAATCCTGCCGTGAGTACCATAGTTTTAAATTGTCCAGCGCAGTCAGTTCTTCGAGTAATGGTGTACTCTGAGGCACATATCCCACCACGTTTGAACGTTTTTTGCTGTTTGTGAGCAGGTCACAGTCGTCGAGCAGGAACTGTCCTCCACCAGAGCGCGCAACACCTGATAAAACGCTGAAAAGTGTTGACTTTCCGCTTCCGTTACCACCCAAAATGCCAATACACTTGCCGGCTTCGGTTTGCAGATTGATATCGGTGAGGACTGCATTTTTTCCGTAATTTTTTTTGATGTGAGAAATGGTAATCATGTATTTCCTCCTGTAAAAAACGGAGCACCTAACGGCGCTCCGCCCTTTACAACTCTGTTTTTTTATAAGGAGTCTATTGCTTCTTCCAGCATGCTAATCCATTCGCTAGGCAGACCTGCTTTTTCTAACTTATCAATTAATTTTTCAAAATCGACCTCGTAAGCCCAATCTTCCATTTCGTTACTGTCTTCAGCGTCAACATAATCCTTGGGTACGTTTGCCGGTTTGCCATTTCCAATGGTACTCTTAACCTTCATAGACAGGAGAAGATCTTCTTCTCGGTTTACGGTAAGGGTGCAATCTGCTTTGTCATTAGAAGAAGCTGAATCAATCGTTAGGCTCAGCTCAGTCAACATGGAATACATGTCTCTCTCATAAGAGGGAACCATAGAAAGTAAACCGTTCACTGAGTCTGCTGCAGAAATGGTGAGACTACCGGAAACAATACCATCTGCCAATTTATCAGCATCTAATTTATTTGTAGAAACGCTGATGATATCTAAGCCGTTCACATCAAAAACAAATTCACCGGTATATTTATTGCCGGAAACTTTGCCGTTTCCTTCAAAGTTGCAGGTTTCACCGTCAACATACAAGAAGAGTCGTGAACCGAATTCTCCGCCTTTTCTTGTTTCATATGATACCAATTCGACAGTTTCGTAATCGTCATTAAATTCAAAGCCGAAACCGATGGCCTCACATTTGCCGTTTACCCACAGGTTCAGGATGATTTCAGGCATATCTTCATCAGTGATGTATTCTTCGGCATCTTCTAACTCTTCTAATGCGGCGTCGATACCATCAACAAATTCTTCATATGCTTCTTCAGGATCAACATCAGTTTCTGCCTCTTCTGCAATGGTTGCAAAATCAATGATTACTTTTTTCAGGTCTTTATCGGTTTTTGCTTCCTCTAAAACAGAGCGTGCAGCATTGAGTAACATCTCAGAATCAACAGTAACCGAAAGTTTGTTGCAGTTCTGCGAGACTCCGCCTGCTTCAATGGAATCTTTGCTCTTATCCACTTCATCAACCTGTTTTACAATGCAGGTCAAATATCTTACCAGCAGTTTTTTTACAACAGAAGATTTCGGCATGTATTTGGATAAACTGTCATAGAGCTCCGTATATAACTCAGCTTCGTAGCCCATATCTGCTTCTACGCCGATGGATGTTTTGTTTAAATCAGGAAGAGTCATATAGAGCATGCCTTCTGCCATATCAACAACAACATCTAACTTTGTGATGTCAACGCCATTTACATTAACGCCCATAGAATTAGAGATACGTTCGCTGCTTGTTGCACCGTTAACATCTAATTTGATGCTGCTTAACCAATCAATGGCTTCGGAGGCTTCATAGCCGCCGTATTCATTGGCCATATCTTTCAGAGCGTCGCCAATCGTTACTTCGATAGAACCTTTGGCACTTTGGTTTGCATCTGTTGGCAGACTATCAAACACTGTTGCAATGTGATTGGAAAAATCTTCAATCATATCATTTGCAACTTTTCTGAAGAAGCTGTCAGAGGGCATAACGGACTGATAGAAGAAATTTTTAACCGGTGCAGCTAAAACACCAAAGCCAAGGATCACAACCAAAGCGACAGCGAGCAAAGCCATCCAAAGCTTGCGACCGGCTGATGGGATTCTGCCGGTAATCACATCTCCGGTGAGGACTTCATTCGAGGCGCTTTCAACCGGAGCTTCCATGATTTCGGGTGCTGTCTCCGGAGCTGGCTTAAATGCTGCTTCTGCGGCTGTTTCAGTAACAACTTCTTCTGCTGAGGATTCGGGAACCGGCGTTTCATTTACCGGAGCTTCACCGGATGCATTTTTCAGACGAAAACCACATGCAGAACAAAAATTTTCGTTTTCGTTTATTTGAGAATTACAATTTGGACAAACCATATGGACATCTCCTTTTATCAATATAATGGTATGTAAAGTACAACCATCTTCATTATATAACATTTTATTATAAAATTCAACATTTTTTACTGGAAAACAAAATATATGTTCTTTTTGTCAGTTTTTGCGAATCTGCGAAAATATCTTGCGTCAGACGTGATAATCTGTTATACTATAGGGTAGTGTGATTGTTACATTTTCTTTAGTCTCTTATACAATAAATGTATGTTATATTTTAGAAGAATATCAGAAAGAAGGGTCTTAATGAGTATTAAAATTGGTATTGCAGGCTATGGCAATTTGGGTAAGGGTGTAGAGTGTGCCATCAAACAAAATCCTGACATGGAGCTTTATGGAATTTTCACCAGAAGAAATCCTTCTAACCTTCAAACACTGACAGGTGCTGATGCTTTCTCCATGGATGATATTGTAAACCATAAAAATAAAATTGATGTTTTAATCATTTGCGGTGGCAGCGCAACGGAACTACCGGTGCAAACACCGGCGCTGGCTGCTCACTTTAACGTTGTGGATAGCTTTGATACCCATGCCAAAATTCCCACGCATTTTGTAAACGTTGATGCAGCTGCAAAGGAATCCGGCAAAATTGCGATGATTTCCGTTGGTTGGGATCCGGGCATGTTCTCCTTAAATCGGCTCTATGCGGAAGCAATTCTGCCTGACGGTAAGGACTATACCTTCTGGGGCAAGGGTGTGAGTCAGGGACATTCCGATGCTATTCGCCGCATTGAAGGTGTTTTAGATGCCAAGCAATATACTGTTCCCGTAGATGAGGCATTAGAGGCAGTGAGAAGCGGCGAAAATCCGGAACTGACAACTCGCCAAAAGCATACCCGTGTTTGCTATGTGGTAGCAGAAGCAGGTGCAGACAAGGCAAGAATTGAAAACGAGATTAAAACCATGCCAAATTATTTTGCCGACTATGACACAACGGTTCATTTCATTTCAGAAGAGGAATTAAAGCGTGACCATAGCGGCATTCCGCATGGTGGCTTTGTGATTCGTAGCGGTAAAACCGGTCTTCATGATGAGCACAGACATATTATTGAATACAGCCTTAAACTTGACTCTAATCCGGAGTTTACATCTTCGGTATTGGTAGCGTATGCGCGTGCAGCATACCGCATGCAACAAGAGGGATTGTGCGGATGTAAAACTGTGTTTGATGTGGCACCGGCGTATTTGTCGGCGAAATCTTCTGAAGATTTAAGAGGTCGCCTGCTGTAACGGCAGATTATCATAAACAATAATTATGGAGGGCAGCTATGGACAGAGAAGCAATCATGGCAGCGTTTGGTGCCTATCAAATGAAAGAGTTTCGCTTTGCAGAGCGAGATGCAATGATTATTTATCCAAGTGGCAAGGCAAATGGCAGAATGATTTTGAAAACGGAATATTTAGATGCATTTCCGGCGTTTGACCAAGCAATGCTCGGCAAGGGCTATCACATCATTCATATTTTTCATCGCACCCGTTGGGCAACTGATGAAGAAAACGATATTATGGCTGAGTTTGTTCGCTATTGTGCAAAGGAATATGGTCTTGATGAGCGCTGTATTTTAGAGGGAATGAGCTGCGGCGGTCTGCAGGCAGCAAAGTTTGCAGAAACCTATCCGGAGTTGACGGCTGTTGTTTATTTGGATGCACCGGTTCTCAACATTTTAAGCATGGCAGGTTTAGGTGAATGTAGTCGTGATGCCGTGCCATCTTTTTGGTGTGAGTTGGTTGCAGCTTATGGGGTGAGCCACTCGACCATTGTTAATTTCAGAAAGAGTCCGATTGACAACATGCAGCCGCTCATTGATCACAACATTCCGATCATTATGCTTTACGGCGATTCGGACAGAGTTGTTCTGTATAACGAAAATGGCAGAGTGCTGGAGGATTTCTATCGGGCAAACGGCGGCAACTTAAAGGTGATTCAAAAGGCGATGGTGGGACATCATCCCCATGGTTTGCATGACCCTGCACCGATTATCGAGTTTGTGGAGCAAAATTTATAATAGAAATGTGAATATGAAAAAAGCTGAACAAGATTTCTTGTTCAGTTTTTTTTTATGCGAATTTTCAAAAAAGACTTGACAAATTCAAACTACAGATGTAGTATATAAATATAAACTACACTTGTAGGATGTAAAAATGGAGGTATTTCTATGGTGCACGGAAATGTTAACATCTCTGGTGCAGAACTTGAGGTTATGAAAGTGATATGGAATGAAAAAAGACCTGTTACTTCTCTTGACGTTTGCCAGGCATTTGAAGCAACGGGATGGAAGAAAACAACAATAGGAACATTCCTGACAAGGCTTGTTGAAAAAGGAGCATTGTCTGCTGAAAAGCAAGGCAAGCTTTATTATTATACTCCTCTTATTTCACATAAGGATTATCGAAAATCTCAAACAAAGAACTTAATATCAAGTTTATATGGTGGTTCATTAAAGGATTTTGCGGTTTCTCTGTTTGAAGAACAGACAATTTCTGATGAAGAATTGAAGGAACTTCGAGCTATCTTTGTTGACAAGGAGGAATAAACGATGCTTGAATTCTTATTTAGGTCAATGCTTATTACCTCTTTAATCGGTTTAATATTAACGGTGTTCCTTACTCTCATAAAACCAATTACGAAAAAGTTTTTTCCGAGTGGATGGCATTATTATGTATGGCTTGTTGTTCTGGTTGCTATGCTTATTCCATTTAGATTTGCAGAACCTGTAACAACGCAGCAGGACGAAGCATATACATTCTATTCACCGATTCAGGAAATTGCTCAAGATGAACCTTTAGAGACAAGCGAAGAAACAATAACTCAATCGGCACAGATGTTTGAAAAACTGAAGCTGTTTGCAGAGAGTCAGATGAATACAGTTGCATTGATATGGTTTACAGGAGCCTGCATCTTTTTCCTTTCAAAGCTTATGATGTATGTCATCTTTCTCATTAAGCTCAGAAAATGTACTGACATAATTTCGTGTCCGGAGCTTCATCAGTTTACGGACAGAAAAATAATTACAAGAGTTAGCGATAGGTTTTCTTCACCTCTTATGGTTGGTATTTTCAGACCTACACTTCTGCTCCCCAAGACTTCAATGACTGACGAGCAGCTCAACAATATTTTATCTCACGAAATGATACACTTCAAAAGAAAAGACATTGCATACAAATGGTTTGTGTGCGTTGTAAAATGTATCCACTGGTTTAACCCGGCGATTTATTACATAAGCAAGCAGATAAATATTGAATGTGAAATATCATGCGATGCAGAAGTAGTAAAGGATATGTCCGAGGAGCAACAGAGAAGGTATATTGATACAATCATTACCTTACTTGCTTCAGGCAATAAGAAACTCTCAACAATAACAACGGGAATGGTAAGTGATAAAAAAACGCTTCAAAGGAGGTTTACTATGATTAAAAGTAAAATAAAATTCAGTCAGAAAGCAATTATAATTTCTGTGGTTTTACTAATTGCCGTTATAGGCGGTACTATATTTGCAAGTGGTGTATTAAATGGCCAGCTTGTAGATGAGCCAGGAGATAAGATAGTTTTATCTAAAACAGAAGATAAAAAACAAATAGAAGTAAAAACAGATACCGGAAAGATTGTATATGATACAGACAATGGTGATGTTATTTCTACTGTAAGTGCGCCAAAACTTATTCCGGATATGCAGTCAGAAAAGGCTTCAAAGTCACAGACAACCGTTGATGTAGATGTAAACGAGAATGAGGAAATTGTGCTTGAGAAAATTGAATTCGATGCAAATATTGAAAACAATCCGGTTGACGGGCAAGTATCAATGAACTTTGGTAAAAGAGAACATCCAATAACAAAAGAGATTAAAGAACATAACGGTATTGATATTAAAGCTCCTGAAGGAGCTGATGTTGTATCTTCTATAAATGGTACTGTGACAGATGTAGGCTTTGATTCTGAAAAAGGTAATTATGTTGTGGTTGAAAATGGAAATCTTAAAACTTTGTATGCTCAACTTGCATCTACCAATGTAAAGGAGGGCGATAAAATAACTGCAAAACAATCTATTGGTACTGTAGGAAAGACCGGAACGGCAACGGGTGCTCATCTTCACTATGAAGTTATGATTGATGGAGAATACGTTGATCCGGCAGGATTTATTAAATGAATAGAAAATAGTTTAATGAAAGCCTATCACTCCGCAAAGTGATAGGCTTTCTCATGTTTATTGATTAGTTACATTCTGCAACTAAGGGACCAGCCAGCTCGTTCAAGAAGAAGAGCTTACCGGGCAGAGTGGGGATGTAGCTGGAGGTGATCCAGGGTGTGGGACCACAACGCAGGGTCATCCACAGGCACATACCCTGCCACTGCATACCACGGGACAGAGCACCGTCACAACCACCGATGATGGTATCAGCCTGCATAAAAATGCCGGGGCCAATGGTGTTCGCACGGCAGGGAACCAAAGTGGTTCTGGATTTAAAGCTGGTGATAGCATTTTGCTCAATAGTCAGCGGATGGAGCTTAGCAGCCAGACGATAAGGCTGTTTCATCCATTCAGCTTCACTGTCAAATTCAGCAGCAAACTGGGGTTCCCAGAAAGCAATGTGGCACATTCTGCCGATACCGAAAATCAGTACCATTTTAGCACCCTCAGCTTTTAATTTAGCAATCTTTTCGGGATACTGGGGCAGATTTTCTTTGGTGGCAAAGTTTCTCTGTTCCTTGGGAACAGTCAATTCGCCTAAGGGATTGTAGAAAGCTTGTTCCATAGCATTTGTGAAAGCGGCGGGGTCGTTAGAAGCTAAAGTGTTGCCCTGGTCGTCGCTCCATTCATCCATATTGAAGCAATGCAGATGGTCGCATTTAACGTTCCATTCTTTTAAGAAGAAAACGGCCCATTTATACATACCCATCGGACCAACAGGCAGAATCATAATCAGCTTTTCGCCGTTTTCGCGTGCTTTTTTAATGGTGTTGGCAATTTCGTGACCCATCAGCATGTCAAATTCTGTTACGTTTTCACAGGAAATGGGCTGGAAATCTTTGTGCCAGAAGCTCTGGCGGTCTAAAATAGATTCCGGGGGATTGGAGCAGCATGCATCAATTTTTTCCATATCCCAACCGGCAGGGTAAAAGCCCTCTAACAAAGAGCCTTTTACGGTGCTTGCAAAATTCATACTTAAACGCCTCCTGAAAAATTTTAATTTATGATTGGCCGCAAAATTAACTTACGGCAATAATCGTCTTGTTGTGGGCTTGGGATACACCATGCACTGTGAAAAAGCTTCGGCATATTGTGCACCGCACTGATAGCCACGATATTTGGAGATGGTCTTAACCATGTCTGCAAAATCAATGTTGTCATGCTCTCTCATCCATTTCAGCTGACTTTCATGACATTCCAGCATTTCCAGTTTCAGGTCAATCTCCTCGGTGATATCTACATATTCGGTCGGCAAGAATTCGTTGCCACCCAAATTATCCATGTAGAAAATCGGTGTGACTTCTGAGGGCGTCATGACCTTAGAAGTGTAATGAGGTACACTTGCAGCAAAGGATGCATCAAACACCAAACGGCTGACTGCCACGTGGTCGGGCATATAATCGTTGGGAGCGTGCGTGATAATAAAATCAGGCTGCGCCTCGCGGATAATGTCAACCACTTTATCACGCTGTTCCTTGCTGGATTCATAGGCCATCAAATCACCAATGTCGCAGGTGACTACTTTGATGCCGGCCAAAGAACCGGCGGTAATGGCCTCTTGCTTACGAATCTGGCTCAGCTCATCGGGCTGAATGATTACGTGACCTAAATTTCCGTTACAAACATGACAAACAGTTACGTTGTCTCCGCGTTTTACGCATTTTGCCAAGGTTCCCGCACAGTTGATTTCAATATCGTCGGGATGGCAACCGATTGCTAAAACGTTCATTTTGATTTCCTCCTTTTATCCTTCCATGTTTTTACTTATTTCGGTTTTGCAGCAGAGCTTCTGTCTGTGCTGCCATAAATCCCACCAAAACCGGACAAAGCTGTTTGCCTTTTCCCTCAGGTGAAGCTAAAATCTCGCGACACAGAGTTGTGCCAAAGGCTTCTTGAAACGCATTGGTTAATTGCTTTACCTCTGCAAGACAGGCACTTTTTTCGCCGGGTAATGGGGGAAAGGATGGTGTTTGAGATAATCCCAAAGCCATGAATGCGCCGGTCAGAGCACCGCAGGTTTCGCCTGAGCCCATGCCACCGCCAAAGGAAAGTGCAATTTTACCTGCCGTGTCTTGGCTGAGCCCTAAATCTTCAGAAAAAGCGGCAAAAACGGCTTGTGCACAATTGCAACCGCGACAATAGAGCTCTTTTGCTTTTTCCTCATGCTTTGCTATGCTTGTCTGGCACATGGAATCACTTCCTTTTTTATCCTTATTACATATATTATAGTGTCTTTTTAAATAAAAGTCAATGACCTTTTATGACAAAAAGCAGGAATGTTACTGTGTTAGATGTGACAAAGTTAAAACAAAAGCATAATTTCTAAAATTTAGAAAAATTTTTCAAAAGCACTTGACAAAAAAGCGGAATGTTGGTACAATATACAAGAGTTAGTTTTGTCTAACTAACTCGAATTAATGCTTTGAGGTGTCTTTATGAATTTGACAGAAGCCCGGGTGGGCACGGAATATATCATTCAGCAGATTGAAACAGATGATGAGGAACTCAATGCGTTTCTGTTTTCCTTAGGTTGCTACAGCGGCGAGCCTATAACGGTTATTTCCCGCTTAAAAGGCGGTTGTATCGTCTCCATTAAGGATGGCAGATATAGCATTGACAATCAGTTGGCAGCGGCAATTCAGATTTAAGCCATTGTGGTTTTGGTGTCCTGCGCATCTGATTTTATTTTGTGAAACGGTTAGTTTTTACTAACTTCGTTGATTACTTGATACATAGGAAATAGATAGGTTGCATTTTGAAAGGTATGGATGAGCATAGGGAGGAATTGATATGAGAATTGCGTTAGCAGGCAACCCGAACAGCGGTAAAACCACTATGTTTAATGCTTTAACGGGCAAAAATGAACATGTGGGCAACTGGGCAGGGGTTACGGTTGAAAAGAAGGAGAGTACAATAAAAAAAGGTTTTTATCAAGGTGCAGAAGAATTGATTGTTGTTGATCTTCCCGGCGCTTATTCTATGTCACCCTTTACCTCAGAAGAGAGCATTACCAGTGTGTATGTGAAAAATGAAAAGCCGGATGTTATCATTAATATTGTGGATGCAACCAATTTAAGCCGAAGCTTGTTTTTCACCACCCAGCTTTTAGAGCTTGGTATTCCGGTTGTGGTGGCACTGAATAAGAGTGATGTTAACGACAAAAAGGGAACAGATATTGATGTAAGACTTTTATCAGAGCTTTTAAATTGCCCTGTGGTTGAAACCATTTCAACCACAGCAAATGATAATGGTCTTGCTACGTTGATGGAGCAGGCTATTGCGCGAAAGGGGCGTAAGCAAAAGGCTCCTTATGTGCAAGGGAGCATTGCTTTTTCTGATAAGCAGGCTGCTGAAGCGGCAGACAGAAAGCGCTTTGCGTTTGTTAATAAGCTTGTTTCTGTTGTTGAAACCCGTAAGGTTCTAACCAAGGACAGAAATTCTCAGGATAAAATTGATAGTATTCTTGCGAATAAGTGGCTGGGGATTCCTGTTTTTGCTGTGGTGATGTATCTGGTTTTCTGGATTTCACAGGTTGGTCCCGGTGTTTGGATTGCAGACTGGCTGGTTGCTCTTTTGGAAGCTTTTCAGGGATGGGTTGCTGAGCTGGTTACCGGTGCCGGCGCATCTGACTTTATACAAGCATTGCTGGTTGACGGTGTGCTTGGCGGTGTGATTGCCGTCATTGGCTTTTTGCCCCTTGTTATGGTGATGTATTTCCTGATTGCGCTTTTAGAGGATTGTGGCTACATGGCACGTGTTTCCGTGGTGCTTGACCCTATTTTTAAAAGGGTTGGCCTATCAGGTAAATCCGTGATTCCCTTTGTGATTGCCACCGGTTGTGCCATTCCCGGCGTTATGGCTTCTCGAACGATTCGCAATGAGCGGGAAAGAAGAGCAACGGCTATGCTGGCACCCTTTATGCCCTGTGGCGCGAAATTACCTGTGATTGCCTTGTTTGCAGGTGCTTTTTTTGGGGGTGCTTCCTGGGTGGGTCCCTTAATGTATTTTGTAGGGATTCTGCTGATTTTCTTTGGCGCTGTTTTGGTGAATCGGATTACAGGCAATCGTGCAAAGAAGTCCTTTTTTATTATTGAACTTCCGGAATATAAGCTGCCCAGTATTTGGAGAGCGACTCAGGCAATGTGTAGCCGCGGCTGGGCATACATCGTGAAGGCTGCAACCATCATTTTGTTGTGTAACACAGCTGTGCAGATTATGCAGACCTTTGATTGGAATCTAGCCGTGGCAACTTCTGCAGGTCAATCCATTTTAGCTTCTGTTGCAAAGCCCTTTGCTTTTCTGCTCATTCCTGTTGTTGGTTATTATGCATGGCCTTTGGCAGCTGCTTCGGTAACAGGCTTTATTGCAAAAGAAAATGTGGTGGGAACCCTGGCTGTGTGCTATGCCTTAACGGATGTTACGCAGGAATTTGCGGGAGCAGTGCCTGCGCTTACGCCTGTGGCAGCACTGGCATTTTTAGTGTTTAATTTATATTCGCCGCCTTGCTTTGCGGCTATTGGTTCCATGCATGCGGAAATGAAGAGTGCAAAATGGCTTTTGGCTGGTCTTGCGTTGCAGCTCAGCGTGGGCTTTACGGCAGGTTATCTGGTTTATCAGATTGGCACTTTGGTTACCACAGGGGCGGTGGGTGCAGGCTTTGTGCCCGGTTTGTTGGCAATTGCTGTGATTGCTATCGTTGTAGCCTATTTGATTGCGAAGGCAAACAAAAGGCATAAGCCGACATGCCATGTAAGTGCCAAGGTGTAAGGAGTTGAAGATATGGCAGATGTGATTGTGATCGCCGTTGTTCTTTTTGCTGTGTGCTTAGCGGCAGGATATATCATTCGTGCAAAGAAAAAGGGTGCCAAGTGCATCGGTTGTCCGGCGAGTGGCAGTTGCTCAAACAAGGGTAGCGCTTGCGAGAGTGAATCATGTAGTTGCCAACACCATGATGGCAATCATTAAAGTATAGGCTATAGAAAAAGCGTTTTCTGCGTGTTTGCAGGGAACGCTTTTTCTGTGTCAGGGAGCAGAACGAGTGGATTCCGACTATTGACAGATGATGGGTTTTTATGTATAATGAAAGCATGTTTTGAGTGATAAAATTGCGGATATATAAACATCAACCGTGCCTGAATCAGGTGATGGATCCGGAAAGGAAACGAATGATGAAAAAGAAGCTTGCTATCATTTTATTGGTCATTATTATAGCGGGTATGGCGGTTAACTCTTTATATTGGGCTTCTCAAAAGAGTGGCTATCATTGTGATGAGATTTATTCTCATGGCTTATCAAATACGACATTTCACTATCGGGTTTATGAAAATGAATCGGATATACGTTGGAATCAGCCATCTGATATAACAGAATATATGGTGGTGCCGGAGGATGGACGGTTTCGTTATGGAAATGTGCTGTATAATCAGTCTATTGATGTGCATCCACCGTTGTTTTATTTGATTATGCACACAGCTGCCTCATTTTTCCCGGGTTCAGATTCTATCTATCTTATGATCGTTCCCAATCTGCTGTTTATGATAGGTTCCTGCATATTCTTATATTTGATTGCCAAGCAGATATTAAAAAAGCGGCATTTGGCGCTTCTAACCGTTTTTTGCTATGCGTTTTCAGTCAACTGTGTGAATATGGTAACCTATATGCGCATGTATGCACAGCTGATGTTTTTTGCGTTGGGTATCGTCTATTGGCATATTCGGTTTTTTGAAAATGATTTTACTCTGAATCGAAAAATTGGCATATTCATGGCCTTGTTTGTGTTCTTGGGGGCTCATACGCAGTATTATTTCATTTTATTTATGTTGCCCATGTTTACCATGACGTGCATTTTTGCACTGCCTGACCGCAAAAAAATCAAAAAATATATGCTTTTGATGATGGGTACCGGTATGGTGTATTATATTTCGTGGCCCTACGTGCTGAAGCATTTGTTTGGAACAGAATTGGGAGAGCGCTCCTTTAATAATTTTGTGGGTTCGTCTTTAATTCGCAGTTTGCAAGACTATGCAGATTTGTTTATGACGGCAATTGGTGTGGTTTTGGTTGTTGCGTTTGTAATTTCGTTGCTTATTTTTGTGTTTGATAATCTGCGGCGCAGAAACTGGAATGTCAATGCCATTGACCGTCATCAAACCTTGTGTCTGATTGCAACGGTATCGTTGTTTTATTTTCTTCTGATTGTGAAAATTGCGCCACTGGTAACTGACCGCTATTTGGCACCGATTTTTCCACTTTTATATGTGGGAATCGTGTACCTGATGCATGCGGTGGGTAGTATCATTTGCAGAAATCTGAAGCACAAGGAACGGATTGTATCTGCCTTCATGTTGATTTTAATTCTGCTCGGCACCTGCCTCAATGCAGGCGTTGCGCTATATGATAAGGAAGCAGACCTGAAAGGATACAATTATTTATTTAGACCCTCAGAAGAACAGACAACATTCTTTGAGGAAACGCAGGGCAAAAAGTGCGTGATGGTGAATCGGCACGAGTGGCAATTCCTCAGAAACATCGTTGACTATTGCAACTTTAGCGAAACAGCTTTTGTATATGAGTGGGAAGTGGAAAAACTCAAAGACGATGCACATATTATCGGTGAAACAGATTTTGTGCTATATCTGTATGACCAGATAGATGGTGACGCGATGGCGCAAAAATTGACCGAAATGCTGGGCTTTAACCGCTATGAAAAGGTCATTTCTGCCAACAACCGTAACTGGGCAAATATCTATCGGGTTTATAAATAAGGAAGCATCGAAACAGACCTTTTGAAGCTTCATTCTCCCTAAATCAAAGGACATAAAAAAAGACACCATGCAGGTGTCTTTTTTACTTGCTTATTTGCTTGTGATATCCTTTAGTAGTCTTTCGATTGTTTCTAATTGTTCTTCGTTTAATTTCTTTAGTTCGTTGATTATACGTTTAAGTCTGACGGGGTTTTGATTATCTAAGTCAAAAAACTCACTTGGTGTAACACCTAGATATTCACAGATATAGAAGATTCCAGCAAGGGACGGTGTCCCTCTGTTTAACTCAATATGGTTGATATAGCCGGGATTTTGCCCTATTGCCAAACTCATTTCACGAGCAGAAACATTTTTCTTTGTTCGAAGAACAGCCAAACGCTCTGCAAAACCTCTTTCGTCCATGCAATCATCCTCCTATATCATATTTTAAAACATACTACAGTAAATATTATTGCTTTTTATGTAGAATTTGTATTGAAATGTGTCATATAATCTGTTATAATATTAAAAGTACTACATTTTAAAGCATACGATCTTAACGGTTACTATACATACATTCTTTTATAGTAAGCTGCGGATTACATGATTTAATGTGAAAAAACGCCCTTACTCACAGCGAATTTTGCTGGTATATCTTTTGTAGTAAACCGTTAGGCAATCCCGTTGAGGCCCCACCCGGGGTTTCAATGGGATTTTTTTGTGTTAACGAATACTACGGGCTATACCCGTAGTTCCAAAAAGCTTTTAGTTTTGCACATGAAAGCCTTCTCCTTGAGGAGAAGGTGGGCGACGAAGTCGCACGGATGAGGTGGAATTGTAGGGAATGGCGGTTTCCGACATTCCAAAAGCGGTGCACCGTAAACGCTGTGCCCTACAACACCTCACCACCGCCTACGGCGGAGCCTCTCCTCAAGGAGAAGCCTTAATAACCGTCTTGATGGTAGCTGAGCACTGCGTGCAGTTGTAATAATGACAATCAAACATGATTTTAAATAAAGGAAAGAAATAAAAATTCGACAAATTTCTAAAAAATTTGACATCCAAAAAGAATCATGATAAACTTACCTTATAAAAGAAATTTTTGGACATCAAGGGGGATATGTATGCTCGGCATCACGAGACATAACGCGGATCGGGATAAACTTATTAGGCTCTATGATCGGTATAAAGATATAGTATTTCGCTTTGCAAATCGATTCTTGCCGAATCCGGTGGATGCAGAAGATGTTGTTCAGGAGACATTCATCAGAGTTTCAAAACATTTACATAAGATTGATGAGCAAGATGAAAAACGAACCAAAAATTTTTTATTGGTGATTTGCAAGAACATTTCTTTAAACTATCTTCAAAGACAGAAGAAGATGGTGCCTGATGATGGTCTCTATGATAAGATTGACACAGGTTTGGAGCCGGAAAAAGATTCTTTGAATATTGTAATTGGTCGTGAAAGCATTCAGGAATTGGTCGATACAATCAAAACACTGAAAGAGCCCTATCGGGACGTGATATTTCTTCGGTTTTATCATGGGTTTTCTTATGATGAAATTGCAAAACTGCTTCAAATTGAGCCTGCAACAGCGCGAAAGAGAATTGAAAGAGCTCGTGTTAAGCTTATGAATTTGATAGGAAAGGAGCGTGCTAATAGATGACGGAATTGAGTCGGGAAAAGAAAATGCAGCAAGAAGCCTTTGACATATTGCTGAGCTGTGCGGCAGAGCGGGCAGGCGAAGAGCTTTTGGAAGAACTGGAAACCGGTGAGCCGGTCGAATTTTCTCAAAGGCATCAAAAGGAAATGGAAAAACTCTTTAAGCAAATGGAAGAACATAGACCGTTGTCTTTTTACGTTAAACGAATTGCGGCAGCCTTTGTCATTCTGGCGGTTATTACAGGAACTTCCGTTATGTGCGTTGAAGCCTGGCGAACCAAGTTTATGAATTTCTTCACCAAAACCTCTCAGACCAATACGGAGGTGCGCTATGGCGAACATGCCCTTAAAAACAATACCTATTCTACCGAACTGGTCACGCTGAAGTATATTCCGGAGGGGATGCGGTTAGAGGAGGAGATTCTCAGAGAAAAACAAAATTTGTTAGCGTTTGTTGATGAAGAAAAATATTTTAGGCTTAGAATCACAATAACTGACACTATTTCGAATGTAGATACGGAAAATAAGAATACAGAAACAATCTTTATTAATGGAACAGAAGCATATCTCCAAATGGTAGAGGAAGAGTATGCTTTAAAGTGGAGTACAGAAAAAAAGGCGTACACATTAACCGGAAATTTGAGTAAGGAAACGCTTTTACGGATTGCTGACAATATTTATTAAAGGAAGAAATTTGTCACAAAACCTCCTTGCAGCTGGTTTTACTGATACCAATTTATTTAAGGAGGTTTTTTCAATGAAAAAACAGAGTCAAAAAATTCTTTCTTTGGTCATGGCAGCTATGTTGCTGCTGAGTGTTGGCAGCGTTGTCAGTGCGGCAGATTCAGGAAATATCGGTAGCGTTGCCATCCGGCAGACAGAAATTAATCCCCGTTTTATTGCCATCTGGGATTGTGGAAGAGCGTTAACTTTGGAAAATTCTCTCGGAAAACTGTACTGCATGGGCTATACAGATACTTATTCCGGCTATAAAGGGTATGTCATGGTTGAACTTCAGAAAATGGACGGCACTTGGGATACTATCAAAACCTGGACACATTCTTCCAATACCGCATCGGCAACAGTAGATGAATATTATTATGTTGGCAGAGGTACCTATCAGTTGAAGGTTACTCACAGAGCCTACAATTCCAACAACGTTCAGGTGGATGAATTTATTGCCTATAGTGATTTACTTCAGTATTAATTGTTTCACACAAAGAAAGGGCGGCACATGCCGTCCTTTTTCAATTTTTTGCTTCCTTGTCACATTCTGTTTACTTTTTTGGTTTTTAATATGTTGAAAAAATTGTCAAATTTAGAGTAAGAGGGAACGAGCTATGATAACCAAACGGCAACAGAGAATTTTTAAAGAAAGGCTTTTCCTTTTGCGGCGTTCATGTAAAAAGACCCAGGCAGAGGTGGCAAAGTCGCTCTACATTTCCAGAAGTTGTTATGCTAACTACGAAAATGGTCAGAGAACTCCAAACTACGAGTTCGTTTTTAAAATTGCAGATTTCTTTGATGTTACCCCGGAGTTTCTTTTGGGAAAAGAAGTCCATAATCAGGACTTAGATAATTATATGAAAGAGAAAGTCAGGCTTTCTCATTACCTAAATAAGCATGGCTGCTTAGACCTTTCTGAGCTATCTTCAATTAAAAAGATCAACTTAATTGAATATTTTAACTACCTGCTCAAAACTGAAGAACAGCCTTGGATTATGTGACAATTTGAGAAAAACGAAAAACTTGTCGAATTTTGTCACAATTCGAAGCACCCTCTTGACAGAAAAATGTAAACTTGGTACAATAACTTTAACAAATTAAATACAGAGGAATTTAAAAAACTCCACTACACGTTAAAACAAAGCTTGCGTGTGACGGAGTTTTTTTACGCATAAAAAGCCAGCGTTATGGAAATTATGACAGAAAAGGAGTGATTAGACCATGGAGAAATTTTCGTATAAAGAAATTGAGAACTTTGAACAATTTCTGATTGAGGAAGAAAAATCTCTAGCGACTCGGGAAAAGTATCTTCGGGATATTACGGCCTTTTTGGTCTGGCTTGAAGGTCGTGAACTCGAAAAGAGTGCTGTCTTGGAATATAAGGAGCATCTTTTAGAAAGCTATGCTCCGGCTAGTGTAAATTCCATTCTTTCAGCTTTAAACAGCTTTTTCGGGTTTTTTCAATGGCATCATTTAAAGGTTAAAACAGTAAAAATTCAACGACAGCTTTTTGCCAATCAGGGTAAGGAACTGACAAAACAAGAATATGAACGTCTCCTATGCGCCGCAAAATCAAAAGGAAACGAAAAGCTTTATCTGCTGATGCAAACCATTTGTGCCACGGGCATTCGTGTTTCGGAACTTAGGTTCATCACTGTTGAAAGCTTAAAAGCCAAGCGAGCGATCATTCATTTAAAAGGAAAGATGCGAATCGTGATCATTCCCAATGAACTTTGCAAAATTCTTCTTGCCTACAGCAGACAGAACTGCATCAAGACCGGCGCTGTTTTTGTTACAAAAAGCGGAAATCCTCTTGACAGAAGCAATATTTGGAAGTTGATGAAAAAGCTTTGCATCAGCGCCAATGTGGAAAAAGCAAAAGTCTTCCCCCATAACCTCAGACACCTGTTTGCCCGCACATTTTATTCTGTTCAAAAGGACATTGTCCGCCTGGCTGACATTCTGGGTCATTCCAGTGTCAACACCACCCGAATTTACACCATGGAAACAGGAGATGTTCACCGAAAACAAATTCAAAAGTTAGGTTTACTCCGCTGTTGAAAAGAAAAAACCACATAATCTATATTATGTGGTAAAAATCAATATATCATAATACATAATCATAATACATAGGCATAACAATCTTAATTCAATTATACTATTTCTTACAAAAAAAGTCAATAAACTTTCTA
>JAZOBC010000051.1:0-34397 GCA_045595795.1 Clostridia bacterium
GAAAATGAAAACCCCCCCATTATACGGGGGGATATTTATTGACCTATTTTTTCGCTTCCAAGTTTCGTATTTTATCGCGAAGTTTGGCGGCATCTAAGTCGGATCGTAGCCATGTCGTTCTGTGAGCCAAGGAGTTGGCACAATAATTTGTCTTCCTAAGACCGCTTGGCCTCCGACTTGAAAATGAAAACCCCCCCATTATACGGGGGGATATTTATTGACCTATTTTTTCGCTTCCAAGTTTCGTATTTTATCGCGAAGTTTGGCGGCATCTTCAAAGCGCAATTCGCTGGCAGCCAATTTCATTTGCTCGGTCAAAATTTCAATTTGCAGATATAAATCCATGCCTTTATTGACGGTGATATCCTTAACAGACTCATCCGGTGCACTGCTTGTGGCGTAGAGAACATCGCGAATACCCTTTTGAATTGTTTTGGGTGTAATGCCATGCTCGGCATTATATGCCATTTGCTTTTCGCGACGACGGCGTGTTTCTTCCATGGCCCGCTCCATAGAGCCGGTGATGGTGTCGGCATATAAAATTACGCGACCTCGCTCGTTTCGTGCCGCGCGGCCAATGGTTTGCACCAGCGATGTTTCTGAGCGCAAAAAGCCTTCCTTGTCGGCGTCCAATATGGCAATGAGAGAGACTTCGGGAATATCAAGTCCTTCACGGAGCAGGTTGATACCGACCAAAACGTCAAAGAGACCGGCACGCAAATCGCGGACAATTTCCATTCTCTCAAAGGTTTTAACCTCAGAATGGAGGTATTTGACCTTGATGTCCATTTCACGCAGATATTCGGTTAAATCCTCGGCCATTTTCTTGGTCAGGGTCGTAATCAATGTTTTATCGCCTATAGCGATTTGCTTATGGATTTCGTCAATTAAGTCATCAATTTGTCCTTTGGTAGGCCGGACAGAAATTTCAGGGTCTAACAGTCCGGTGGGACGGATGACTTGCTCAGCAATGGCAGATGCACGATCTCGCTCGTAGTCTGCAGGGGTGGCACTGACATACACAATCTGATTCAGACGGCTGTTAAATTCCTCAAAATTCAGAGGACGATTGTCAAAAGCAGAAGGCAGGCGAAAACCGAAGTTTACCAGTGCTTCTTTGCGGGAGCGGTCGCCGTTATACATGGCGCGTACCTGTGGAATTGTCACATGTGATTCATCCACGATCAAAAGAAAATCGTCGGGGAAATAATCCAGCAGGGTAAAGGGGGCAGAACCGGGCGCACGACCACTAATATGACGCGAATAGTTCTCAATTCCCTGACAAAAGCCGATTTCGCGCATCATTTCGATGTCGTAGCTCGTCCGTTGCTCAATGCGCTGTGCCTCAAGGAGCATGTCACGCTCCTTAAAATAACGGATTCGCTCATGAAGTTCTTCTTCAATAGATACAATGGCACGTTCACGCTTTTCCGGCGTTGTAACGTAGTGCGAGGCAGGGTAGATGGCAACGTGCTGACGAATGCCCAAAATTTCACCGGTCAACACGTCAATTTCGCTGATACGGTCGATTTCATCGCCGAAAAATTCCACACGAATCGCATGTTCAGAGGTGCTGGCAGGGAAAATCTCTAAAACATCCCCGCGAACACGAAATTTGCCACGGACAAAGTTAATATCGTTTCGTTCAAACTGAATATCCACCAGTTTTTTTAAAATTTCCTCCATGGGCTTTGTCATGCCGGGACGAAGAGAAATAACAAGCTCGTTATAATCAATGGGGTCACCCAAACCATAAATGCAGGACACGCTGGCAACGATGATGACATCCCGCCGCTCGAACAGGGCACTGGTGGCGCTGTGTCGCAGCTTATCAATTTCGTCATTGACTGAAGAATCCTTTTCAATGTAGGTATCTGTAGAGGGAATATATGCCTCGGGCTGATAGTAGTCATAATAGGACACAAAAAACTCAACAGCATTATTGGGAAAGAACTCCTTAAATTCTGCACAAAGCTGGGAGGCTAATATTTTATTATGTGCCAGCACCAGGGTAGGGCGGTTGACTTTTTGAATCACGTTGGCCATGGTAAAGGTTTTGCCAGAGCCGGTAACGCCCAGCAAAATTTGTTCCTTTTGGCCGGATAAAATACCCTCTGAAAGCTGCGCGATTGCTTCAATTTGGTCGCCCATGGGGCTGTAGTCGGACACAAGCTGAAAATCCATAGAACACCTCAATACTACATTCTTATTTTTATTATATCCTGTTTTTTGTTGATTTTCAACATGTTTTTTACCTTGATTAAAAAATCGTTCAGGTGGAGTTTTGTTTGATATTCACACATTGTTTTTGATTTGCATATAGTGTAATATATCGCAAAAGGGGGTAGGTCTTCATGAGATTCAAATATAGACTGTGGGGTGCTGTGGCGGCGTCATTTTGTGTCGGGGTATTTGCCGGCATGATTTTGCCACCGGTCTGGTTGGTGATTGCAGAAGGCCTGATGATTGTTTTTATCACCTTTTGCTGGATTTGCAGTTAAAAAAGGATGGTGTCGTGTATGAAAGTTGTGGTCGTTAGATTTCCAAAATTCATTAACAGTATTTTAAAATCCTTCCTCAAAATCAAATGAAAAAAGCAGTAGTGAAACGCTTGCTCGTTTTGCTACTGCTTATCTTTTGTCATTGTATATGAAAAATTTGAGCGAGCATCGATCGATGCCCGCTCTTTTTGTTGGTCCTTTAGCAGTCACAATCATCCTCGTAAGGATGGTGGTAACGAACCTCGTCGGCTGCACAGCCACAGTTTCTTGCGTTGTTTGCATAATCATTGAC
Organism: Clostridia bacterium; assembly: GCA_045595795.1. Taxonomy (GTDB): domain Bacteria; phylum Bacillota; class Clostridia; order UBA1381; family UBA9506; genus UMGS755. Next base: position 2,794 of record JAZOBC010000051.1, read on the forward strand.
CATGCAGCGGATTTTTTCATAAGCGGCTTCAGCGCAAGCAGCGGCACTTTTAGCGACGCCTGCGGCTTTTTCTGCACGGCAGGCGGCTTCTTCAGCAGCCTTTGCCAGTTCAGCAGCCTTGTGGGCGGAGTATTCAGCACTTTTTGCAGCCTCACAGGCTCTGGCAGCAGCAGAGCGTGCTTCTTGCAGAGCGCATTTTAAAGCACGTTTATCAAATGTAGAACAGTCGTTGTGACACATAAGTGTTTTACCTCCGAAGAATTTATTTTGAGAATGTCTTCTCACTTTCAGTATATGAAATTCTTTGTCGAAGGTGCATCATTTTTGTCGAACTCGTTAAATATATTTTTTCATTCGCTCTAAAGCGCCTTTTTCCAGACGTGATACCTGTGCTTGAGAGATACCGATTTCGTCAGCGACCTCCATTTGGGTTCTGCCGGCAAAAAAACGCAGATTGATGATGTGCTTTTCACGGTCCGAAAGTCGTTTCATTGCCTCACTTAGAGCGATGTTTTCCAACCATTGTTCATCAGTGTTTTTGGTGTCTTTTACTTGATCCATAACAAAAATGGTGTCGGTGCCATCGTTATAGGCAGGTTCATGTAAACTGATAGGGTCTTGAATGGATTCTAATGCAAAAACAATATCTTCCTTTGGCATTTCTAATATCTTTGCCAATTCATCAATGGTGGGATCTTTTGAGTGTTCGTTGACATAAGCTTCCTTTGCTTTTAGTGCCTTATAGGCAATGTCACGCATAGAGCGGCTGACGCGGATTTGGTTGTTATCCCTAAGGTAGCGACGAATCTCGCCAATGATCATAGGAACAGCATAGGTGGAAAATTTTACATTGTGAGAGGTATCAAAGTTATCAATCGCCTTAATCAGTCCAATACAGCCGATTTGAAAGAGGTCATCCGGATTTTCGCCGCGATTGCTGAAACGTTGTACCACGCTGAGCACAAGTCGCAGATTGCCTCCAATAAAGGTTTCCCTTGCTTCTTTGTCTCCTTGTTTAATCTTTTCAAATAAGGCTATTTTTTCTTCGTTAGAGAGTACCGGTAGTTTTGCAGTGTTTACGCCACATATTTCTACTTTGTTTGCCACAATCATTCACCAGCCTTTATCTTTCTCTCTATCATAATTTCCAAAAAAAGTAAATTTATACTTTTCAGAAGAAAGATGGGGCCGGGAATGGAATAAAAAAGAGGGCTGTAAAATGCTACAGCCCATAAATTGTTTTTAAATATTGGTTATTGATTGCTTGTGAGATACACCGTGTTTCCTTTGCGTGAAATTGACATATCCATGAGCATTACGGCATCTGCTAAATCCATAAAAGTGTAGCTGTTTTCAATGTAGCACTGTGTGGCGAGCGGAATAGTTGTGCCATTTAGAATCACTTCTGTAGCACCGGAACGCATGGAAATTACTTTGTCTCCCTTTGTTAAGAGAGAGTAACTGCTTTCACGGTCAAAACGAAGCGTATAGCCACCTGTGTTAAAAACGGCGCGTAGGGGAACCATCAGTTTTCCGTCTCTTTCATGGGGAGTAACATCCGTATAATTAACAAGGCGACCGTCGATTTTGATAAGCAGCTTATCCTTTGAAGTGACTGTTTGCACAATTGCAGACAAGGCGATTATACAGCAAAGGCTGATTGCAACGGTGCGGATAGGGAATTTCCGCTCTTTGGTTGAAAAATCATGCAAATATAAAATCGTTACAACCGTTAAAACAGCAAGTAAACAAGTCGAGGCATTCATGCGAGTCAGTATGTGTGTGCCGAGAACGCCACCATATAAGTTAATTAATGCAAAAAAGTGGAGATAGAAAATTAAAGAGACGGCTTCTACCAATAGCATCACCCATATGCGTTTTTTTCCGTAGAGGCAAGTGTAAAGAACAGCAAAGATACCTGCCATATAAAAATAGCGGTCATGCATGTGCGGCAAAAAGAAGGGAATGCCTAAGGAAAATAACAGTCCCAGTGCAATCATGTGTTTCGGTTCGTGATTTTTCCGCTTTAGGGCGATAAAGCATATCGTGAGCGCGTAAACAGCAGCTGCTATAATTCCCAGCTTTTCGATGGTGGGTTGATATGCAATTACGTCAAAGAACTGCATGACAGACGGAGAATTCATGGTCATTAAATTATATTCTGTTGTTTGGTTTACATAGATGCCAATGATGTCAGCAAACGGTTTTCCGTAGATCAATGCAGGAATGCATGTAACCAGATAAGTCAAAGGAAAGACAGCTACATGACGAAGCTTAACGTTTCTTCTGACCAACTCAATAAAATATAAGGGGAAAATGAAAATGGTTTGTAACTTAAAGGTAAATGCCAAAGCAAGTAGTGCCATGGAAGCGTAGTTCTTTTTCTTTAAAAGGCAATAAACACTCCAAATGATGAATGCTACATAAATGCTGTCGCATTGTCCCCAATACGCGCTGTTCATCCATACGGTGGGGAGCAGCAAAACAACAGAAAACGCAATCCGCTGCATGACCTTGGAAGCGCCGGAGGCAGAAATGACCTTGGCACAGCCGACCGCCAGAAGCACATCAAAGATACAGGAAACCAACTTGATTAAATATAAATCGCTAAATGGCAGATAGGAGATGACCACCAGAATGTACTGATAGACAACATTATAATCCCCCACAGCGTGACGAAGTCCCTGCCAACCATTGTTTTCTCTAAAGAAGTTAACCCATCCGCTCAGAAATGTTTCATAATCGCCGGATAGAACGTCCCGGCAAAGAAAACGAATCCAAATGCTGAGGATGATGCTAAGACCAACAATTATCATATCATAGTGCTTTTTAATCCATTGCATGTTGTCATTCTCCTTTGTTTTTACAAGTTACTGATTTTTATTTACCACACACACCAACGCATCACGAACGCATAGGTGTAAATGAGTGCTGATACGATGCATAAAACAGTCATAATTCTGTCAACATATTTGTTTTTTGTTAACAGCCCTAAGGATAACATGAGCGGGAAGCAAACCAATAAATATCTTGGGCCGCTGAGCAGAGCAGTGGCGCCAATGGTGAAGGCATAATAGATGACGAACCATGCGGTGTAAGTAGGTCTCAGTTTTTTAACTGTTATATTCATTATAACAAGGCTTCCAAAACAACTAATAAAATTGGGCAACCACATACCGATTAAATTTGGGTGACGAAGCTCACAGCATTTAATAACGCGTTCAAATTGGTCTGCCACCTTGGCAAAAAAGTATCCGAACTCCTGACCCCAGTGGTTAGATTGATATTCCATAAATTGCAACGGATTTCCTGAAACAAAATATGAAATAGCGCAGTATGCAGCAAATCCAAGCGGAATGATTAGAAGCGATGTAGAACGACCAATGTGACGCCTAATGGAACGCGCGTCAGCATATTGTGCGCCTTGGTGCACTAACTCAAAAAACACAGGTACAACGAGTGCTAAGCCAACAGAACGCGTAAAGCTTGCAACAGCACCGGCAATGCACCCAAGGGCAACCTTTCCGGTTCGCACCCAGTAGAGACATAAAATACAAACGAGCAAATATAAGCTTTCGCTCATGGGCGCGACAAAAAAGAAAACACCGGGGCAGATGAGTAAATATTTAATGGTGCGCATGGCTGTTTTATGATCAAAGTCAAGACGCAATAATTTATAGAAGGCACATCCCATTGACGCAAAGCACAAGCCGGAGGTTACAAGACCGGCATACAACTCATTTCGCACCACAAAGCTGACCAATCGCACCAATAAGGGATATCCCGGTAGAAAGACCAGTTCAACAATACGGCTGCGGTCGCCGGTTGAGAGATATCCGTCACGGGCAATGTTTATGTAATGGTCACTGTCTAAGCAAAGCCAAAATTGAATGCCCTGCGGTTGATCGAGCGGTTTTGGAATTACTGAAACCAACAGCAAATAAATCACATCCACAAGCAAGAATAAACAAAACAGCTTGGGCATCAGCCCTTTCTCGCATGTGACCGTAGGAACTATGACAGAGTTATCTTTCTTCCAGAAAGAAAGCCATCGGGGCACGAACTGTATGCAAATTAGAACAAACAAAGCCAGCGCAATGAAACCGGTAATGAATTCACGCGGTGCAAGAACTGCATTTTCACGAAAACACTCGCCGTGTTTTACCCAATCAATATAGAGCAGCAGAGCTACAATGCTACCGGCAGCAGAAATCCAAAACTCAGGTTTTTTAAAAAGTTGCTTTAACTTCATAATAATCCTCCACGCCAAAGTCTTCCAGCTAAACAGCTACAGTATACCACAGGATAGGTGAGAAGTCAATAAAACGACAAATTTCACAGGGGGATAAAATCTGTATTGACAAGGCTATCAAAGTGTGTTATAATGTGTTCTGTCTCAATCGGAAAGAGTTTTCCGAAGCAAGATGTGACCGCCGGTGCAAATCGGCTAAGGCCATACGGACAGCCGGGTCAAATGCCGAAAACCGCCAAGAGGTGGTTGGCAACTTCTGTTGCCTTATTGATTGAGTTAAAAGCTCAAGTTTTATAAGTTGGTAACTATAAACCAGTGCCCTGAGGCATATAACTTGTGAAATGGTCAATAAGAGTAGTAAAAGTAATCTTTGCTATATAGACTCTAAACCCATTGAGATTTTACCCGCTATAGCTGTATTGTCTATAGCGATTGGGTCATATTTCGATTCTTGCAAGTGGTATGCTGTCTGCGGCATGCCACTTTTTATTTTACTTGTCGTTAGAAGCCGGCAGAACGGGGGAGAGCACATGAAAAAAATTGTTGAACTGAAAAACATTTCAAAATCCTATGATGGAGAAATGATTTTAGATCATATCAGTTTAGATATTTATGATAACGAGTTTATCACGTTGCTTGGTCCCTCCGGCTGCGGTAAAACTACAACGCTTCGTTTGATTGGCGGTTTTGAGCATCCTGATGATGGTGACATTCTGTTTATGGGTCAGCGTATCAACGATGTGCCGCCCCATAAGCGTAACGTCAATACGGTGTTTCAGAAATATGCACTGTTTCCGCATCTCAATGTATTTGAGAATGTGGCGTTTCCCTTGCGTGAACGCAAGCTCCCTAAAGCAGAAATCAAAGAAAAGGTTCAGAAAATGCTGGAGCTTGTTATGCTGTCTAATTTTGCAGACCGCCGTATCGGCAGTTTGTCAGGTGGACAGCAGCAGCGTGTTGCCATTGCCAGAGCACTGGTTAACGAACCGCAGGTGTTGCTTCTTGATGAGCCTTTGGGTGCTTTGGATTTAAAACTGCGGAAGGATATGCAGCAGGAACTGAAAAAAATTCAGAAAAGCACGGGGATTACCTTTATTTTTGTCACCCATGACCAAGAAGAGGCACTCAGCATGTCTGACACCATTGTGGTTATGAGCGAAGGCAAAATTCAGCAAATCGGCACGCCGGCAGATATTTATAACGAGCCTGTTAATGCCTTTGTGGCAGACTTTATCGGCGAAAGTAACATCATAGACGGTGTGATGCTTGAAAATTATACGGTTCGTTTTTCCGGCCATACCTTCTCCTGTCTGGATGCAGGCTTTAATCAGGGGGAACCCGTTGATGTTGTGGTGCGTCCAGAGGATGTGGATATTGTACCCGATGACGTGGGCATGCTCAGTGGCGTAGTAACGTCCGTGACCTTTATGGGCGTTCATAATGAAATTATTGTGGATATTGATGGTTTTAAGTGGATGATTCAGACCACGGAATCAGTGGACGTCGATGAGCGAATCGGCATTTCTTTAGACCCTGATGCCATTCATATTATGAAAAAATCCAAATACTCCGGCATGTTCGGGGATTATTCATCTTATTCGAATGAACTGGACGAGCTTTCTGATCCCGGAGGTGAGGAATGAGATGGAGTTGACTGCAAATCGCACCGGTAAAAAGCGTGCCAATGTGGCATTGATGCCTTATTCCGTCTGGTCGCTTCTCTTTATTTTAGTGCCGCTGATTTTCATTGCCTATTATGCATTTACCGACGACCAATTTAATTTTACAACAGAGCACGTCATGCGGTTTTTTACAGAGACCAGTCAAATCAAGAATGACGATGGTTCTGTGCGCGAGATTTATACGTATTTAGCGATTTTTACGCGCTCCTTGAAGCTGGCAATCATTTCAACGGCGATTTGCCTGCTCATGGGATATCCCATGGCATATATTATGGCGCGTGCTAAGGAAAAAACACAGAAAACCATGATGACGCTCATTATGATTCCCATGTGGATGAATTTTTTGATTCGTACCTATGCGTGGATGACAATTTTGCAGGACACCGGTATTTTAAACGGTCTATTAAGTAAGATCGGTATTGATCCCATTCATATTATCGGAACCGAGACAGCCGTTATCATTGGTATGGTTTATGACTATTTTCCCTATATGATTCTGCCGATTTATTCGGTGATGGCAAAGATGGATTTGAAATTGTTAGAAGCTGCCCGGGATTTAGGTTGCACCGGCTTTTCTGTGCTCAGGCGAGTGATTTTTCCTTTGAGTCTGCCTGGTGTAATTTCCGGTATTAACATGGTTTTAATTCCCTCCATCAGCACCTTTTACATTTCGCAGAAATTAGGTAATGGTAAGTTTCTTTTAATTGGTGATACCATTGAAAGTCAATATATTGCAAACAATCTACATTTTGCGGCAGCTATCGCTTTTGTTTTAATGGTTGTTTTGCTTTTGTGCATGGCATTGGTGAAATATTTTACCAATCGTCATGTGTATGGAGGTGAGTGAAATGAAGCTGTCATCTAAAATCTATACGGCTATAATTTTCCTTTTCCTCTTTGCACCCATTGTGGTGCTTTTGGTGTTTTCCTTTAATGAAGCAAAAAGCTTATCGGTTTTTTCCGGCTTTTCACTAAAGTGGTATGATGAGTTGTTTCATGATGAAAGCACGCTGGAATCCGTTAAGAACACGGTGATTCTTGCTTTTACGGCAACGGTCATTTCCACCGTGATGGGAACAGCAGCGGCTATGGGTATCCATAAAATCCGCAGCAAATGGTATCGTGCACTTATGGATTCTGTCACCAACATTCCCATGATTAACCCGGATATTATCACCGGTATTTCGCTGATGTTGGTCTTTGTGTTTGTGGGACGGTTGTGGGGTGCTTCAACCAGCTTAAACTTTTGGACAATGCTCATTGCTCACGTCACGTTCTGCCTGCCTTATGTGATCATGCAGGTGCTGCCAAAACTCCAGCAGATGGATCGTTCGTTGCCTGAAGCAGCTATGGACTTGGGTTGCCCGCCTGTACGTGCCTTTTTCAAGGCGGTTTTGCCTGAAATTCTTCCCGGCATCATCACCGGCGCCATTATGGCATTTACTTTGTCGTTGGATGACTTTGTCATTAGTTATTTCACAACGGGTAACGATTTCCAAACCTTGCCCATTCGAATTTATGGTATGACCAAGAAAACGGTTACACCTAAAATGTATGCTTTGGCAACCATTATTTTCTTTGTGACACTGGCACTGTTGCTTCTTAGTAATTTAGTCAGCAATGAAGACAGCCAAAAACTCAAGGAATTGAAAAAGCATAAAAAAGCAGCTAGACGTTCCGCTGCCAAACAGTCGCGGACAGCTTAAATTTTATAAAACTAAGGGAGGAACACACATGAAGAAAAAAATCATCGCACTCTGTCTGATGATGGCGGTTGTGGCCGGTTTATGCCTTGTGGGCTGCGGTGGCGGTAACACACTGACGCCGGATGTTTATAACTGGGGTGAATACATTTCAGACGGCAGCGAGGGTACGTTTGATACCATCAATGAATTTGAGGCTTGGTATCAGGAAACCTACGGGACAAAGGTTAAGGTAAACTATACCACCTTTGCCTCCAATGAGGATATGTATAGCAAGCTGTCAAGCGGTGCTGTCAGCTATGATGTTGTGATTCCCTCTGACTATATGATTGCCCGTATGGCAAAAGAAGATATGTTATTGCCTCTTGATTTTTCCAACATCCCCAATTATCAGTATATTGATGATTCGTTTAAGGGGCTGTATTACGATGCAGAAAACAAATATACCGTGCCATATGCTTACGGTATCGTAGGTGTTATCTATAATGCCAACGAGGTTGATGCACAGGATTCAGGTACTTGGGATCTTTTGTGGAACGAAAAATATGCCGACAAAATTCTGCAGTTTAACAATCCTCGTGATGCCTTTGGTATGGCAATGTATAAGCTGGGTCTTGATGTGAACTCTGAAGATACGGCGGTTTGGGATGCGGCTTACGAGGAATTGCTCCTGCAAAAGCCTTTGGTTTATAGCTTTGTCATGGACGAAATTTATAACATGATGGAATCCGGCGAAGCTGCCATTGGCGCTTATTATGCCGGTGACTATTTCACCATGGTTGATGCGCAGGCTGAAACTGTTGACCTTAAGTTCTATTATCCGGAGCGGACGAATTTTTATGTAGATGCAATGTGCATTCCCACTTGCTGTCAGAACAAAGAGCTTGCCGAAATATTTATTAACTACATGCTTTCGGAAGAACCTGCCATTGCCAATGCTGAATATACCTATTATGCTTCACCGAATCGTCTGGTATATGAAAATGAAGGCTATATCAGCGATATGGGCGAAGAAGCCATGTCTATTTTATATCCTGCTTTCGGCGATTTCTCAACGCAATATAATACTTACGCATATCAGAATTTAAACAACGATATGCTGGACTATATGAATACTTTATGGGAAACTCTTAAAATCAACTGATGCATGCCGCTAAAAACGGTCATGAAATGAAAAGCTGCAGCTGGCGAAAAGCGTTGCTGCAGCTTTCTTGTATCGGAACTGTTAAAGGATGATTTCGGATGAAATTATATTTTGCGCCCTTAGAGGGGATCACAACACGTGCCTACCGTAATGCGCATGCGGCTGTTTTTGGCGGGTGTGATGCTTATTATGCGCCGTTTATTACGCCAAGTGATCATGAAAGAATCAGCCGACGTGGTCTTAAGGATGTTTTGCCTGAGGATGACACAACCGGCTGCCTGAAAGTGCAGGTGCTGACCAATCAAGCGCAATCGTTTTTGAAATTTTCGAAAAAGGTAGCACTGCTGGGCTATGATGAAATCAATTTAAACTTAGGTTGCCCTGCAGCGCGTGTGGTGCAAAAGGGCAGAGGTTCCGGCTTTCTGAGTGAGCCGGATGAATTGGAACATTTTTTTGAAGAAGTTTTTTCTACTTGTTCTATGCGCGTTTCAGTGAAAAGCCGATTGGGGGACAGCGATGCCGGTGAAATGGAACGGTTACTCTCAATCTATAACCAATTTCCGATATCTCTTTTGATTGTTCATCCCAGAACCAGAACACAGTTTTATGGTGGTGAGCCGGACATGGAAGCCTTTTCCAAGGTGTATCACCAAACCAAACACCCCCTATGCTATAATGGAGACGTAGTGACGGTGGCAGACTATCAGCGGATTGTAATAGAGTACCCTGATTTAGATGGTGTGATGATTGGGAGAGGCGCGGTGCAGAATCCGGCCATGTTTCGGGAAATTCGGGGCGGAAAATGTCTTTCCACAGAAGAACTCATCACGTTTTCCGGTCTTTTGACAGACAGTTATTATGAGCTGTTAAAATCTGAAACCTTTACCTTGCACAAACTGAAGGAAATATGGACATATCTGATGAATAACTTTCCTAATGAAAAGAAAATTGCCAAAGCAATGAAAAAAGCTACAAAGCTCAGTGATTTTAAATCTGCACTTTGTGCTTTGCCTGCAATTAAGTGACGGCTTTTATTAATGAACAGAAGAAAAAGGCGATGACATAGCAACGATCTGTTGCAGAAGTCATCGCCTTTTGTGTTTGCTGTTAACAAGGTGCATCTAAGTTATGATATTAACAGCAAGTTACATGAAATGCAAGGTTTAGGAGGTCTTTTTCTTGAAAGATTTACAGTCTGTACATTGCATTTCGGTAGGATTTTGCTCGTGAGTTCCCACAGTGATGGAATCCAGTGTGCAATATTGCTCACTGCAGTCATTATACGTGCACTGCTGAACCGTACATTTAATAGTTTGTTTTCCGGCGTTCATGATAACGCTCCTTTCTGCAACCAATCTTTTGTTGCATGCATATCATTCTTTTTCGTGCCTGACTCTATTTTGTTCTGAATACATTTATTTTATACGCCGCTTTTTGCAATTTGATTCAGTGCTAAAGTAGCGCGGTCTATATCGCTTTTTTGGGTAAAATATCCAAAACTGAATCGAACACAACCTCGCTCAAGCGTTCCTAAGGTTTTGTGTGCTGCTGGTGCACAGTGAAGACCGGCGCGAACAGCAATGCCATACTCACGATTTAAAAGATCGGCAACAGCGATGGCGTCTGTATCTTCAAGATTCAGCGCAACGATGCCGGTGGTGTTTTCATCGCCATAAATTTCAACGTTTTTTATATTTTTAACTTTTTCTTTAAAATATTCACACAGTATGGCATCGTGTTCAAGCATAGCTTTCGTACCTTCCTTCAAAATGAAGTCGACAGCGGCACCCAGACCGGCTATAGCAGGCACATTGAGTGTGCCGCTTTCCAATCTGTCCGGCATCTCCTTTGGTTGTGATAAAAGCTCCGATTGGCTACCGGTACCGCCTTCTATCAGTGTTTTCAGAATCAGTCCTTCTCTCACGTATAATCCGCCGGAGCCCTGAGGGCCATAAAGTCCTTTATGGCCGGGGAATGCCAATAAATCAAGTGTTGAAGCATCAATGTCAAGGATGCCGGCGCTTTGTGCGGCATCCACCATGAAGTATGTTCTCGGTCGGCGCACAAGTCTTGCAATTTCTTTTATGTCATAATAATTACCGCAAACATTAGAGGCGTGTGTGCAAACAACAAGCTTGGTGTTCGGGCGAAGAGCACGGACAAAGTCTTGTGGGTTTAAGTGTCCGACAGGGTCAGCCTGCACTTCGGTGTAGTCAATCATGCCGCGCCGTTTGAGCTCAGCAAGCGGTCTTAGAACCGAGTTGTGCTCCATGGAGCTTGTCACCACGTGGTCACCCGGGCAAAGAACACCCTTGATACCGGCGTTTAAAGCGGTGGTTGTGTTTTGAAAAAATGCAATGCTTTCCGGCGCTTCTACATGAAACAGCCGACAGAGTTTTTCTCTTGTGTCATATACTAATTCTCCTGCTTTGACGGACGGTGTATGCCCACCACGACCGGGGTTTGCGCTGCTATATACCATAGCATCGTAAACAGAGCGATAGACCTGCTGTGGTTTTATATATGAGGTTGCTGCGTAATCAAGATATATCATAAAAATCCTCTCCGTTTTTGTTTCTTTTTATCAGTATATGCCGATAAAAGACAGATCGTGACAGTCATCATTTTATGCCTATAAGCATATCTTGATAGTGAAAATGATTTAAAGGAGAGGTAGCTGAATGTTTGATAAACAAATGTTTAAGCAATTGGAAAAAATGCTGGGACAAATGACCCCAAAGCAAAAAGAAAAGCTTGCAAATATTATGAAAGATGAGCAGAGCTTAAAGCAGGCGCTTTCTAACATTGACCCTGAAAAAGCAAAACAGGTCACAGAGGAACTAAATATGCCGAATGTTTCTGTGAATGATTTGGAAAAAATGGCAAAAGATTTTTCTAATAAACCTGAATCAATACGGAATATAGAAAAAGACTTATAGAAAGGTTGGGGCGAATATGAGTGAGGATAGCAACAAACTGCTGGAAACCATCATGGGTGCACTTGGTGATAATCCTTCTGAAACAATCAGCCAAATGCTTTCGTCCTTGGGTGCTACTTCTTCCGAGGATTGTGATGAGGCAGAAGAAGCACAGCAAGAATCCGGCGGTGGCATTGATTTAGACATGATTTTAAAAATTCAGGGCTTAATGGGTCAACTCAACCAAAATAGCCAGGATGAGCGCAGTGCGTTGCTTTCTGCCATTCGCCCGTTTTTAAGTGAGGAGCGCAGACCGCAGGTTGATCAGGCGATGAAACTGTTAAAACTGACGCAACTGGCGAAAACAGCGCAGGATATGGACTTATTCAAAGGTCTGTTATAAACGGGGGATAATACCATGGAAATGAAATATTACAATCCAAGCAATAACTTTAAAGCACCAATTCCGAGAGAACCGAAGCCATACAGGCCGCCTGAGCAAAAGAGGGAGGTTGTGATTCCAAAGCCACCTGCCCCGGTCAAAACCCCAGATGTGGAGACGCCTGTTAGCAAACAAATGGAGACGGATCCAAAAACAACTGCACTCAATCAAGATGATTTGTTGATTTTAGGTGTTATTCTACTGCTTTTGCTCAATTCCTGTGAGGACTATCTGCTTCTTTTGGTGTTGGGATATTTATTTATATCGGGAAAATAATGGAGAGATCTGTAGCATGGCTGCAGGTCTTTTTTGACAAAAAATTCAAATAAAAAATGAAAAAATGACAAAGGAAAGGTTGAAATTTGAACAATCATATGATATAATATTTCTGTTATGTTACATTTGTTTATGTTAAATTCATATATTGTTATGAAATCCAAAGAAAAGGAGTTTTTTTCATGAAGAAGATTTACGAAGGAAAAACCAAGGACGTGTACAGCTTAGACAACGGTAATGTGATGCTGAAGTTTAAGGATGATTGTACCGGTAAAGACGGCGTTTTTGATCCCGGCGAAAACTCTGTAGGTCTTACAATAGAGGGTATCGGTAAAGAAAACCTCAGAACTTCTGTTTATTATTTTGATTTGCTGAAAAAAGCCGGAATCAAAACACACTATGTGAGTGCTAATGTTGAAGAAGCAACCATGGAGGTTCTGCCCGGTAAAGTGTTTGGCCATGGCTTAGAGGTTATCTGCAGACTGGTTGCAACCGGTAGCTTTATTCGCAGATATGGTGAATATATTGAAGACGGCACACCGCTACAAGGTGGTTATGTTGAATGTACCTTTAAAAACGATGAAAAGGGCGATCCGTTGGTAACGGCAGAAGGTCTTGCAGCATTGGGCGTTATGAGCGAAGAAATGTTTGCCAGCATGAAAGAGCAGACCTTGAAAATTACCAAAATTGTTGCAGATGATTTAAAAACCATTGGTTTGGATTTGTGGGATATTAAATTTGAATTTGGCTATAACAATGATGAGGTAATTTTGATTGATGAAATTGCTTCCGGCAACATGCGAGTTTATAAAGACGGAAACATTGTTGAGCCTGTGGAACTGACAAAGCTGATTTTAAACAGATAAAACGTGTATTGAAAGCAGTTTGCATGGCAAACTGCTTTTTCTGTTTTGATGTTCTGTAAGCGCGGTTATATTATATGGTTTGATGCTTATACTATGCTTAAAGAATAAACGATGGCTCCTGTTTAAAAAATAATGAGAGGTGATTTCGTGAAACAACGCGAAAAATTTTCATCAAGACTTGGATTTATATTGATTTCAGCCGGCTGTGCCATTGGCCTGGGTAATGTATATCGCTTTCCTATCATTACAGGGGCCTATGGTGGCGCTCTGTTTGTCCTTTTATATATTGCATTTTTACTTTTGCTTGGCTTTCCGATTATGACGATGGAGCTTGCTGTGGGAAGGGCCAGCCAAAGAAGCATTGCATCTTCTTTTGATGTGCTTGAAAAACCGGGGCACAAGTGGCATTTGTTAAAGTACTTAGGCATTGCCGGTAACTATCTGCTCATGATGTTTTACACGACGATTTCCGGTTGGATGCTGATTTATTTTGCCAAATATGCAAACGGCTCCATTTTGAAAGCAGAGACAACGGAAGCATTAAATCAGGTGTTTGGTCAGATTGTGGGCAACCCGTGGTTAATGTTTTTTTCCGCTTTTGCGGTGATTGTTATTTGCTTTGGCATCTGTTCTTTGGGTCTGCAAAAGGGTGTCGAAAAGGTGACCAAGGTCATGATGATTGCCTTGTTTACGCTTATGGTGGGGTTGGCATGTTATTCATGCACATTATCTAATGCGGCAGAAGGTCTAAAGTTCTATTTGCTTCCCAATCTTGAAAACATCCAGTCTTCCGGTCTATGGACGACCATTTCAGCGGCCATGGGACAGGCTTTCTTTACGCTGAGCATCGGTATCGGCTCTATTGCTGTGTTTGGCAGCTATATTGGAAAAGACAGAAGTCTGCCGGGTGAAGCGCTAACGATTTTATCTTTGGATACGGCAGTTGCGCTGATGTCTGGTCTGATTATTTTTCCGGCATGCTTTACCTATAACAACGGTGTGACAGCCGATGCTTCAACAGTGGGTGCCAGCTTTTTATTTACCACTCTTTCCAGTATTTTTAACGCTATGCCCGGTGGTAGACTTGTGGGCATGCTGTTCTTTATTTTTATGACATTTGCAGCGCTTTCAACAGTCATTGCCGTATTTGAAAACATCATGTCTTTTTGGTTGGAGTTAACTCATTTGAGTCGTCGACGGATCGCAATCATTAACATTCTTTTGATGACGGTGCTGTCACTGCCGTGTATCTTAGGCTTCAATCTATTGTCTGATTGGCAGCTTTTTGGAAAGGGAATTATGGATTTAGAGGATTTTGCGGTTTCGAACATCATGCTTCCGCTTGGTAGCTTGTTTTATCTCTTGTTTTGCACATTGCGCTATGGTTGGGGTTGGGAGAACTATTTTGGTGAGGTGAATCAGGGTAAAGGACTGAAATTGTCCAAGTGGCTCAAACCATACCTTTCTTATGTTTTGCCGATTGTTATCATTACGGTTTTTTTGATTTCAATCTTGTAAAAAATGTACGATAATTTTCTTGCGAATCAGGATAAAACCTATGAAGATATCTTGACAAAGTAAGCTAAAAAATGATATACTAATACCATTGAATTGACGGAGTTTGTTCTATGTCAAAGTTTTTTGTTGAAAAAAACCAAATATCGCAAACCCATGCTGTACTGACCGGTTCTGATGTGGCGCATATCAGCCGCGTTTTACGGTTAGGACAGGGAGATGCTCTTTTGCTGTGCGACGGTGAAGGTTATGATTATGAAGCGCGTATCAGTGCCGTTTCAAAGGAGGAAATTACCGCCGAAATTCTGCGGCGTTATCCTTGTAAAAATGAGCCAACCACAGAGGTAACTTTGTTTCAGGGATTGCCGAAACAGGGAAAAATGGAGTGGATTATTGAAAAGTGCACAGAAATGGGCATAACCACCATTGTGCCGGTACAAATGGCACGCAGTGTGGTCAAACTTTCGCCTGAACAGGCGTCTAAAAAGCTTGAACGTTGGCAAAAAACAGCACGTGAGGCGGCAAAACAATGTGGCAGAGGCAGGATTCCTCGTGTGATGATGCCTGTCACGTTGTCTCAACTATCTCGGTCAGAGTTACCGGAATTTTTGCTGTTTCCCTACGAAGAAGAACGGACAAGCTCGGTACGTCAGGCTTTAGCCGGAAAAAAATCAAAAACAGCCGGCATTTTTATAGGTCCGGAGGGTGGTTTTGATCCGGAGGAAGCATCACAGTTGTTATCTTTTGGTGCGCATAGCGTCACCTTGGGTCCTCGCATATTGCGAACTGAAACGGCAGGTCTTGCAGCTTTAACAGTTTTGCTTTATGAATGGGACGAAATGCAATGTTAATTATACGCCAAAGGCGAGGATGAAATAGGAGAGTGGACATTATGACAAGAGAGAAAAAAGAACAACTTTCAAATCGATTGGTTTTGAATTTTGGCATTTTGCTTGCTGCAGGTCTGGTACTTTTATATGTAAACACAGCACTGCGCAACGGTGGTAGTGCCAGAAATCTTGCTTATCTGATTGTGTTGATTACAGGAATTGTTTCTGCAGTAGGAACCGTGTTCCTCTTTGTGTGGGGCAAGTTGAAAAAGCCTGCAGTGAAAAACTATAGTGCTGTTTTTCTGGGACTACTGATTGGTTGTGCGGCAATTTATGTATCTAAATTCCCTTGGTTTATTGGCTGGGGGTATAACCATGTAAAAGCTGTTCTTTATGTATACATTGCAATGGCAGTTTACTTTATTGTGTTGGCAATTATCACAGGTATTCAGCTGCGCAAACCCTTGATTAAGGACGAAACAAAGAAAATTGTGCATGCAAAGAAAAAAAGAAAGTAAGCATTTTCAAAAGATAAAGGAGTTAGACAGTTATGTTTTCCATTGATGACGTGAAAAAGGTTGATCCGCAAATTGCGGATGTGATTCTGCAGGAAATTGGCAGACAGAATCAGAACATAGAATTGATTGCTTCTGAGAACTTTGTTTCTCCGGCAGTTATGGCGGCAATGGGTTCCCCTCTCACCAACAAATATGCTGAGGGTTATCCCGGCAAGCGTTATTACGGCGGCTGTCACATTGTTGACGTTGCTGAGAATTTAGCAATTGAACGTGCTAAAAAGCTGTTTGGTGCAGAACATGCCAATGTGCAGGCGCATTCCGGTGCACAGGCAAATTTGGCTGTATTTTTTGCAGCGTTGCAGCCCGGTGATACGGTTTTGGGTATGAATCTGTCTCATGGCGGTCACTTGAGCCATGGTAGCCCGGTTAATATTTCCGGTAAGTATTTTAACATTGTTCCTTATGGTGTAACTGAAGATACCAACACCATTGATTATGAAGAAGTGAGAAGACTTGCAAAAGAGCACAAGCCCAAGCTGATTTTGGCAGGTGCCAGTGCATATCCCAGACAGATTGATTTTGCAAAATTTGCTGACATTGCCAAAGAAGTGGGCGCATATTTCATGGTAGATATGGCGCACATTGCTGGTTTAGTTGCAGCCGGTCTGCATCCCAATCCGGTTCCCTATGCTGACTTCGTTACCACCACCACCCATAAGACCCTGCGCGGTCCCAGAGGCGGTTTAATTCTTTGCAAGGAAGAGCATGCAAAAATGATTAATAAAGCGATTTTCCCCGGTATTCAGGGTGGACCGCTGATGCATGTGATTGCAGCGAAAGCTGTTTGCTTGGAAGAAGCGTTGCAGGATGACTTTAAAGTATATCAGCAGCAGGTTGTGAACAATGCACAGGTGCTGTCAAAAGCGTTGATGGCAGAGGGTATTAAGCTGGTTTCCGGCGGTACGGATAATCACTTGATGCTGGCTGATTTGACCAACTTGGGCGTAACCGGTAAAGAGGCTGAAGCTATGCTGGATGAAGTACATATTACTGTTAACAAAAATACCATTCCGTTTGAAACCCAGAGTCCGTTCGTTACGAGTGGTATCAGAATCGGTACGCCGGCTTCTACCTCTCGTGGCATGAAAGAAGCTGATATGGAAGAAATTGCAAAACTGATTTACATGACCATCACCGATTTTGAAAATAAGAAGGATGAAGTGAATGAGCGTGTTGCAGCTCTTTGCAAAAAATATCCGCTCTATGCTTAAATAAAACAAGTGTAAGGATATGTCAAAATTGTTTTGACATATCCTTTTTTTGTATTGAAAAAGATACACTTCTGTGGTATAATGTGTCATGAAGTGAATTTTTCTTACGAAATGATGATAGATTGGTCGCGGAATAACGGGGGGATTTTCATGCAGATACTTGTAAGAATTTTTGGCATTTTAGGCCTTATTTTAAGTGTGATTCCATTTCAATTTAAGAAACATAAACACATTGTTTCTTGCAAAATGGCATCATCCTTGGCCTTTTCGGCGCAATATTTCTTACTGGGACCAACAGCCTATACCGGTGCATGGCTTGACCTTGTTTCTGCCCTTAGAAATTTCCTGTTTTATAAGTTTGTTGAAAAGAAAATTTCCACCTTGCCGCTCATCATCTTTTTTTCAGGACTGGTTCTTTTTCTCGGTATTCATTCATGGGCAGGCGCAGTCACGCTGCTGGCACTGATTCCAAAGCTTTTGACGTCTGTATCCTATGGTATGAGAAATGAAAAGCTGCTTCGACTGATTACATTACCTTCCTGCATTTTCTGGATTGCCTATAACTGTATTGTTGGTGGTTATGAGGCGGCTTTTAGTGATTTGTTGTCCTTTGTGTCAATCTTGGTTGCAATTTATCGGTATGATATATTGCCGAAACGACAGCAGGATATCGAAATGGTGTGAAATTTGGATTTTTAGCAAGGAACCATCACTTTCCTAACATGCGGAGGAAAACGTGTAAAATCATTAAAATACTTTGTTTAAAACGATTAAAAAAGGAGTTGACAGTTGTGTCAGAAAAAAGTAAGGTTTTAGCATTTGATTTTGGTGCTTCAAGCGGTCGTGCCATGCTTTTTACTTATGATGGCAGCAAACTTGAAATTGAGGAAATGCACCGTTTCTCCAATGATCCGGTGGTTGTTGGCGGTAGCTTTTATTGGGATGTTCTGCGTCTGTTCCACGAAATTAAAGCAGGTATTTTAAAGACTATGCATGCCGGTCATACAGATATTTTATCAATTGGTATTGATACCTGGGGTGTGGATTTCGGTCTGTTTGACAAAAACGGAAAGCTTTTGGGTAATCCTTATCATTATCGTGATAATCGCACCGATGGCATGGTTGACCAAGCTGACAAAGAAGTGGGTAAGCGCTATATTTTTGAGCGTACCGGTATTCAGTTTAATTTCTTTAATTCTCTGTTTCAGTTAATGGCAATGCGTAACGATCCCTCTATGGATGCTGCAGAACGACTGTTGTTCATGCCGGACATTTTCAACTATTTCCTGACAGGTGAAATGAAAAATGAATATACAGAAGCTTCTACTTCCCAGTTACTCGATGCTCGCAATAAGATCTGGGATAAGGAACTGCTTGCAAAAATGCAGATTCCCGAAAAACTGTTTGGTGAAATTGTTCAGCCGGGTAGTGTTGTTGGCTATTTGACCGATGCTTTGTGTGAAGAACTTGGTTGTCCTAAAATTCCGGTTATTGCCGTTGGTTCTCATGATACGGCTTCTGCAGTTGCCAGTGTGCCGGTGACGGAAAACTATCCTTATGCTTACATCAGCAGCGGCACTTGGGCGCTGATGGGTGCCGAACTTGACCAGCCTGAAATTACTGACACCTCATATCGTTATGACTTTACCAACGAGGGTGGTGTGTGCGGAAAAATTCGTTTCCTGAAAAATATTATGGGTCTCTGGATTGTGCAGGAATGCCGTCGTCAGTGGGAACGTGAAGGCAAAAAATTCTCCTTTGACGATTTGGAAAAGGCTGCACGTAGTGCACAGCCCTATCGCTCCTTTATTAATCCTGATGATCCCAGCTTTGCACCGCCGGGTAATATGCCTCGCAGAATCAGAGAATTCTGTGAAAAAACCGGTCAGCCCATTCCACAGACAGAGGGTGAAATCATCCGTTGCGCAATGGAAAGCCTGGCGTTTAAATGCCGCATGGTAGCCGAAGCCTTAGAGGATGTGCAGGGCAGAAAGTTAGAGGCTGTACATATGCTGGGCGGCGGTATTAAAGATACCATGTTCTGCGAATTTGTTGCATGTGCTACCGGCAAAAAGGTTTTGGCAGGACCTGTGGAAGCAACCAGCACCGGTAATGCTGTGATGCAGTTGATGGCGTTGGGTAAGATTTCTGACCTGACCGCAGCGCGCACAGTCATTAAATCTTCCTTCCCGATTAAGACCTATGAGCCCACAGATAATGCAGCGTGGGAGCAGGCATTTGCAGACTATAAAAAATACGTTCAGTTATAATGAAAAGATTCAGCGGAAGATTTTTCTTCCGCTGAATCTTTTGTAAGACTTTTGAGAGTGAGACGAATGAAACAAGTAAACGAGAATAAGAGACCCCTTTGGCAGTTATGCCTTGCCGTTGCATTGGTAATCTTGATTACTGCAATCGGGTTAATCATGCTCTACCGGGAGCATTTTAGCGAGAGATTCGATCAGCCGGTGTCGACTTATGAGCCGATTGAGACGATGGTGCCGGCAATTACCGGGCCAATGCGCTCGACTGACGGAAAATTGAATTTAAACGTAGCCGGAAAAGAAGAGTTGATGACCTTGCCCGGGATTGGGGAAGCGATGGCAGAAAGAATCATTGCTTTTCGCAGTCAAACACCCTTTAAGCAAGTGCGTGATATTAAAAAGGTTTCCGGTATTGGTGAGAAAACCTTTCAGTTGCTTCAAGAACTGGTATATGTTGAATAAGTTTAAAAAGGCTGTCGCAATTTGCGACAACCTTTTTAAACTTATATACAATCGTTTTTGATGATGTCTTCGTAGGTTTCACGTTTTACCACCACATGAGCCTTGCCTCCGGATGTCATCACCATGGCGGGGCGGGGTAGACGGTTATAATTACTGGACATAGAGTAGTTATAAGCCCCTGTTGCCAAAACGGCTAAAATATCGCCGCTTTTTGCGGTGGGCAGGGCAATATCTTTACCTAATAAGTCTCCTGATTCACAGCATCTGCCTGCAACGGTATAACGCTCGTTTTTTACGTCACTTGCCCGGTTTGCAAGCAGAAAGCTATATTCAGCATCATACAGAATAAAACGGGGATTATCGGCCATACCGCCATCCACAGACAGATAGTTACGTACCCCGGGAATTTCCTTAACCGAACCCACAGTGTAAAGCGTGATACCGGCAGGCGCAACAATGGAACGACCGGGCTCCATCAGGATTTTGGGCAGTTCGATACCGCGTGCCTGTGCCGTAGCTTTTACAACTTTGCTAACGGCTTCCATATACTGGTCATAGGCAATGGGGTCATCAGATTCGGTATAACATATGCCAAAGCCACCGCCTAAATTCAGTTCTGTTATGGTGAGACCAATGGCATCTTTCACGTCGCCAATGAAGTTGACCATTACCTCAGCTGCTTTTTCAAATGGGTCTAAATCAAAAATCTGTGAACCAATGTGGCAATGAACGCCGACTACGTTGATATTTTCAAGACTTGCTGCCTCTTTGATGATTTCCATAGCTTCTCCGGTTTCCAGCGCCACGCCAAATTTTGAGTCAATTTGACCGGTCATGATGAAATCATGTGTGTGTGCATCAATGCCGGGCTTAATTCTAAAAAGAATAGAGGCTTTTTTATCAAGTTTTCCGCATAAATCATTTAAACGGTGCAACTCTTCACGATTATCAACCACAATGCGTCCAACCCCTAAGGTCAGTGCCATGGTGAGCTCATCGTTTGTTTTGTTGTTACCGTGAAAATACACATGCTCCATTGGGAAGCCTGCTTTGTGAGCGGTATAAAGCTCACCACCGGAAACAACATCCAGTCCCATGCCCTCTGATGCAATAATTTTGCAGAGAGCCATGGTGCACAGTGCTTTGCTGGCATATAGAATCATGCCGTTGCCATCATAATATTTTTTCATAGATTCGGTATATAATTGGCAATTGTTGCGGATGCAGTCTTCATCTAAAACATAAAGCGGCGTTCCGTAGCTCGTAGCCAACTCTGTTGCGTCTATGCCGCCTATGGTTAAATGATTTTTTTCGTTGGTTGATAAACAAGTTGAAGTAATCATGAGTTCCTCCGGGATTTTTTCGTTATATCTTATCGTAATGTGGCAAAAGCTGAAGCTTCTTCGGCTTCTGTCAGGGGCCATAAGTTTTGACTGACATTCTTTGCCGTAATTGCTTTTGCAGCATAGGCGTTGACTTCGTCTGCAGTCAACTTTACGGTTTTTGCCGTCAGTTGTCGGATAGCATTGCACAGTTCCTCACTGTCTTTGGCGCCATAGGCTTTCAGAACAGGCTCTAAACGCTCCGGTACGTGCTCTGCACACAGTTCTATAAATCTTGGCAACAGCAGCGCGTTTGCTCTGCCGTGAGGCACATTTTTATAGTATGTGAGCATGTAGCCCATGGAATGAACCACGACCGTTCCCGTGTGGGAGATTGCCATGCCTGCCAGGCAGGACGCCAAAAGCAGGGTTTCATAATCCAGTGTGCCGGCAATCACACCGGGAATGGCTTGTGCCAGATGCTTAAGAGCGGCTTCGGCATAAACGCAGGAAGCCGGTGATGAACGCTTGCACAGCATGCTCTCTAAGGCGTGACTCAATGCATCTGCCGTGGTATCTAAGAGAACATCGCGAGAAAGTGACTGCAAATATGCAGGGTCTAAAAAGGCAAGTTTTGGAAAACAATCTTTATGTGCAAAACTTTTTTTGTTTTCAACTTCCGGTACAGTCAAAACAGAGTAGGGCGTTACCTCACTGCCGGTGCCGGCTGTTAAAGGGATTGCCACTAAGGGTAAAAGCTTATTTTCGAACTTTGCATCAAACAAAGCCAAAGGTGCAATATCGTTGGTTGCGTATGCTGCGATGGCTTTGGCGGCATCCATGGGAGAACCGCCGCCAATGGCAACGATGAACTCTGCGCCAAACTCCTTAGCAATTTGTCCGCCACGAGAGCAGGTGGCAACGCTGGGGTTGTTTTCAACCTCGTCAAAGAGTTTCCATGTGATGCCACATTGGCTGAGAGCGTCGATGACATCCTGCAGGGCACCGCTTGCCTTTGCACTGGTTTTACCTGTCACAATCAAGGCTTTTGAACCATATGCTGTGAAACAATGTGCGTTTTCGGCAATGCAGCCTTTGCCAAGAAACACATGGGTAGGAATATAGAGTTCCAAATCAGTGGCCTCCCTGTTCTAATTTAATATCACGATGTGTGACAACCGTATAGTAATTTTTTTGGGACAGAAATTTCCCCAAAGCCTCTGCCAAGGCAACTGAACGGTGCTTGCCACCGGTGCAGCCAATGCTGATCACTAAATGCATTTTGCCTTCTTCAACATATTGTGGCAGTAAAAATTCCACCATATCTTTCAGTTTCTCGAAAAATGTCTGTGTTGTTTCCCATTTCATCACGTAATCGCGCACTGGCTCATCAAGTCCTGTTAATTCGCGCAATTCTGCCTCATAAAACGGATTTGGCAAGAAACGCACATCGAACATCAGGTCGGTATCCAAAGGGATACCACGCTTAAATCCGAAGGAAATCACGCTGATGTTAATATTTTCATATTTCTCACGGGATTCAAACAGTGCCAGCAGCTGATCCCTAAGCTGTTTTGTCAAAAGACCGCTGGTGTTAATGATATAATCAGATTTGTTACGGATTTCGGAGAGCAGGCGACGTTCCATTTCAATGCCGTCAATTAACAAGCCGCCTTTTGCATGGGGATGCTTTCGCCGGGTTTCTTTATATCGCTTAATGATGGTTTCATCACTTGCTTCTAAAAACAGAACTTCACAATGATAACCGCTGTTTTTCAGCAGGGTGATTTCATCAGCCAGACGCGTGATTTTATCGCCACTTCTGGCATCAACCACAAAAGCGATTTTTTCCATGTTAATATTAGAGTTCTGGCACAGGGTGATGAACTTGGTAATTAAAGTAGGGGGAATATTGTCGATGCAATAGTAGCCCACATCCTCCAAAATGTGAACAGCCGTGCTCTTTCCTGCGCCGGACATGCCTGTTACAATAATAAAATGCATATGCTCTCCTTATCTACGGTATTTATTCTACCGTTACCGATTTTGCTAAGTTACGGGGCTTGTCAATATCACATCCCTTTAAGCTGGCCACATAATAAGCAAATAGCTGTAAGAGTGTAACAGCCGGAGAGGGAGAAAACAGAGGTTCTGTTTTCGGGATATATAAAACGCCGTCGGCACATTCTTCAATCATATCACTGCCTTCGGTTGCAATAGCAAGTACCACAGCACCTCTGGCTTTTACCTCACGGATGTTGCTGACGATTTTTTCCAAAAGCTTTTCCTGTGTGGCAACCGCGATGACAAGTGTGCCGTCTTCAATCAGAGAAATTGTGCCGTGTTTTAATTCGCCTGCACCATAGGCTTCAGAGTGAATATATGAGATTTCCTTTAATTTCAAAGAACCCTCTAAGGACAGTGCATAGTCTAACCCTCTGCCAATGAAAAATACAGATTTTGCATTAAAATATTGGGAAGCGTAATACTGAATTTTATCTTTTTGTTCAATCATGGCAGAAATCAAATCCGGCAGACGCATGAGCTCTTCACCGTAATATTTTTCTTCATCGGCAGAAAGCTGTCCCATGGCCTTTTTCAGACTGAGAGCCAGTAGATAGACAGCAGTCAGCTGCGTACTGTAAGCCTTGGTGGTTGCAACGGCAATTTCGGGGCCTGCCAGCGTGTAGAGTACTTCGTCAGATTCTCTGGCGATGGAGCTACCCACAACGTTTACAATGCCGAAAATTTTGGCGCCTTGCTTTTTGGCTTCTCGCAGGGCGGCAATGGTGTCAGCCGTTTCGCCGGACTGGCTGATGACCACAACCAAGGTCTTGTCTGTAATGATGGGGTTGCGATAGCGATATTCAGAAGCAATGTCCACATCCACAGGAATACGGGTCAGTTCCTCAATTACATATTTTCCTACAATGCCTACATGATAGGCAGAACCGCAGGCAACAATGCTGATTCGCTCAGGCACAGTATCAAATTTTAAAAGTCCGTCACGGATCACGGGACCTACTGTATTTAAGACAGACTGGGGCTCTTCCATGATTTCTTTAAACATGAAATGCTCATACCCGCCTTTTTCAGCAGCGGCAATGTCCCAATCAACTGTGAACACTTCTTTATCTATGGTTTCTAAATCGGTGTTATATAGGGTTACGCCATCGTTTTTGAGTACAGCAATTTCTTTATCATCAATGAGATAGACATTGCGCGTATATTTTAAAATGGCAGGAATATCCGAAGCAATGAAGTTTTCACCCTCACCCAAGCCGATAATCAGCGGGCTATCTTTTCTCACCGCAATCAGTTGGTCGGGGTGGTCGCTGGAAATTAAACCTAAGGCGTAAGAACCCTCAACCTTATGAATAATCTTTACAACCGTTTCCAGCAGGTTACCCTGGTAGTAATAATCAGCCAAATGGGCAATCACCTCGGTGTCGGTTTCAGAAATGAATTTATAACCCTTACCGATTAAAAACTCCTTCAGCTTCATGTAGTTTTCAATAATGCCGTTATGCACCACGGCAATTTTGCCTGATTCCGATGCATGGGGATGAGAATTCACATCGGACGGTTCGCCGTGGGTTGCCCAACGGGTGTGACCAATACCAATGCCACCGGGGAGTTTTTTGCCACCGTCAATCATATCATATAAATTTTTCAGACGTCCTTTTGTTTTTTCTACCGTAATAGCCCCTTCATTTAATACTGCTACGCCGGCTGAATCATAACCTCTGTATTCCAGCTTTCGCAGACCGTCAAGCAAAATGGGGGCAGCATCACGATTACCGATATATCCAACAATTCCGCACATTGTATTTCCTCCTCTTTCTTAGCCCAAACGAGCTTCAATCAGCTTTGCCAAATAATTTGCTTTTTGTGTAATGGAAGCAAGGTCGGGGCCTTCTAACATAACACGAACGCAGGGTTCTGTACCGGAAGGACGAATCAGAACGCGGCCTTTGCCGGAGAGTTCGTTTTCCAGTTGAGCAATTTCATCTTTGATGACTTTATCTTTATCAAAATCGTTTTTCTTGCTGTTTTGTACCTTGGCGTTTACCGTTACCTGAGGCAGTGTTTGGAAGACCTCTGAAAGCTCAGATAATTTTTTGCCGGATTTTTTCAAAATGGCAAGGAGCTGCAATGCTGAAAGCAAACCGTCGCCGGTGGTGTTGTTTTCCAAGAAAATAATATGACCGGATTGTTCGCCGCCTAAGATATAACCGCTTTTGAGCATTTCCTCCAGCACATAGCGGTCGCCGACACGGGTCTGAACAATGTTAATGCCCTTTTCTTTTGCCGCCAGCACCAGTCCTAAATTGGTCATGACAGTTGTAACCAATGTATCTTTCACCAAAAGACCCTTATCTTTTAAGAAATTAGCACAAATAAACATAATTTTATCGCCGTCGATTAAATTACCTTTTTCATCAACTGCTAATACGCGGTCGGCATCGCCATCGAAGGTTAAGCCCACGTCCACGTTGATGTTCTTCACATATTCCTGAAAATCCTTGGTGTGTGTGGAGCCGCACTTGCGGTTAATGTTGGTTCCGTTGGGATGGTTGTGAACAACAAAGGCCTCAGCACCCATTTCAACAATGACCTTAACGGCACTTTTATAGCTTGCACCATCAGCACAGTCAATCGCAATGCGCAAATCTGACAAATCGCAGTCGATGGTACTTTTTGCAAAATCAATATAATCCTGCAGGGCAGTATCGCATTCTTCAACGGTTCCCACAGCGTCGCCGGTGGGGCAGTTAATTTCTTCGCTGTCGTCTAAGATGATGGCTTCAATGCGTTCTTCGATTGAATCATTGAGTTTATAACCATTTGCATTGAAAATTTTAATACCGTTAAATTCGGCAGAGTTGTGAGATGCTGAAATCACAATACCTGCATCAGCTTCATATTTTCTGGTTAAATATGCAACGGCCGGTGTAGGGATAATTCCCAAACTGATGACGCTGGCGCCCACAGAACACAGGCCTGCTGAAAGAGCGGCTTCTAACATATCGCCCGATAAGCGTGAATCCTTACCGATCAGGATTTTGGGCTTGTGATGTGTCTCTTTTGTCAACACATATGCCGCAGCTTTGCCGATTTTCATAGCTAATTCGCAAGTGAGCTCAAGGTTTGCAACGCCGCGAACACCGTCTGTACCGAATAATCTACCCATTCAAATAACCTCCCGTAAACTGTTTAAAGCGTTTTGTAAAATTGATCCAAAAAATTACCTTATATATTTTATCATATTTTTTTATAAATGTAAAAGGTTTTTATAAAAAATGTTTATAATAATATTAAAAAATAAAGGAGTTATCGAAAAATGATTGTTGCACTGGAATCAGGATTAGAACATTTAAAAGAATTTTTAGAAACAAAAGGGCATGTGATTGTACCGCTTTATGGTGAGCAAAGAGCTGTAGATGCTGTGATTTATGAGCGTGAAAGCATGGCAGAACTCACCCTTTCTTTGCAGAACTATGCCGGATTGGAAGGTGGTATCTTCATGGTTTGCGCAAGAGGTCTTTCACCAGCACAGGTTGCAGATGCGCTCACATACAAGACAAATGACGGAACCGGTATTTTTTAAATTTAAAGGATTGACAAAAAAATCTTGTAAAAATTCCAATTTTTATTTATTTTTTTTATTGAAGTTTTATAAAAAGTGAGGTATAATAAAAGAGCTGAAGTAGATTTCAGCGTAAGGCGTATTTATTCTATATCTTAAAAAACAGAGGCTGGAGTTACATGAATCGATTTGTATATTTAGACAACAGTGCGACGACACCGGTAAAACCGGAGGTTTTGGAGGCGATGCTTCCATTTCTCAAAGAAGAATATGGCAATCCGTCTTCCATTTATCAAAAAGCGGCTGCTTCCGAACAGGCTGTTTCTCTTGCCAGACAGCAGGTGGCAGAGGCGGTGCATGCTGAGACATCAGAAATCTTTTTCACAGCCTGCGGCACTGAGGCAGACAACTGGGCGATTAAAGGCATTGCCTTTGCACATCAGCATAAGGGTAAACACATCATTACCTCTCAAATTGAGCACCATGCAGTGCTACACACCCTGCAATATTTAGAAAAACAGGGCTTTACAGTTACCTATTTGCCTGTTGACAAAGAGGGTAGAGTCTGTCCTTCAGATTTTGAAGCAGCCATCAAAGAAGATACCATTTTGGCCACCATTATGATGGCAAATAATGAAATCGGAACCATTGAACCAATTCGTGAGTTGGCTGCCATTGCAAAAGCGCATAACGTTCTGTTTCACACCGATGCAGTGCAGGCGGTGGGTTCTGTTCCGGTGGATGTGAAAGAGTTGGGTGTGGATTTATTGTCTCTTTCGGCGCATAAATTCGGCGGCCCGAAGGGTGTTGGTGCTTTGTTTATTAAAAAGGGCACTAAGATCGATACTTTTATGCATGGCGGTGCGCAGGAGCGCAATCGCCGTGCCGGTACAGAGAACGTAGCTGGTATTGCAGGTCTTGGTAAGGCGATTTCTCTTGCGACCGGTGCTCTGTGTGAAAAGGAAAAGAGAATCCGTGCCCTGCGTGATAAGTTGATTGACGGCGTTCTGTCAACGATTCCCGATTGTCATTTAAATGGCTCAAGAGAGCATCGGTTGCCCGGTAATGCAAATTTCTGTTTCCGTTATATTGAAGGCGAAGCATTGCTTCTGCGTCTTGATGCTAAGGGCATAGCGGCGTCCAGTGGTTCAGCTTGCACCAGCGGTTCGTTAGATCCGTCTCATGTGCTTTTGGCGCTGGGTTTGCCACATGAAATTGCCCATGGGTCATTACGTCTTTCGATTGGTGAACAAAATACAGAAGAGGATATTGATTATGTGTTAGAGGTGCTGCCCGGTATTGTCAACATACTTCGTATGATGTCACCTCTTTATCCCGGAAATTAAAAAGGAGACTTTGTTATGTATAGCGAAAAGGTTATGGATCATTTTGAAAATCCCAGAAACGTGGGAGAACTTGCCGATGCCAATGCAGTTGGTCAGGTGGGCAACGCCAAATGCGGCGATATTATGAAAATGTATATGAAAATCGAAGACGGTGTGATTGTGGACTGCACCTTTAAAACCTTTGGCTGTGGTGCTGCCATTGCGACCAGCTCTATGGCAACCGAAATGGTGAAGGGTAAAACGGTCGAAGAAGCGCGTAAACTCACAAACAAAGCCGTAATGGAGGCGTTAGACGGTTTGCCGCCTGCCAAAGTGCATTGCTCTGTTTTGGCAGAAGAAGCCATTGAGGCAGCCATTGAAGATTATTACAAGCGAAACAACCTTACCTTTGAACCGAAAAAATCTTGCTCTGGTTGCTGCGGAAGTTGTGATCATCATGACCATGCTTAAAACAAAATCTTTGG
Source organism: Clostridia bacterium (assembly GCA_045595795.1). Classification (GTDB taxonomy): domain Bacteria; phylum Bacillota; class Clostridia; order UBA1381; family UBA9506; genus UMGS755. The sequence goes on from JAZOBC010000051.1 coordinate 31,659, forward strand.
TTCAGGGGGCTGTGATTGCAGCCTTGTATGCTGTGCTGACGCTGATGTTTTCTTGGATTTCCTATGGACCGATTCAGTTTCGAATTTCAGAGCTGCTGACGGTTTTGCCGATCTTTCTCCCCAGTGCTATTCCGGGGCTTACGGTTGGCTGTATTGTTGCTAATTTAATTGGCGGCTATGGCGTTTATGATATTATTTTTGGCTCGTTGGCAACTTTGTTGGGTGCTTTGGGAACCAGAGCCTTGTGCCGAAAGCCGATGCCTGCAGTTTTGGCACCGGTTGTTGCAAATAGTTTGATTGTGGGCAGCATGCTATATTTTGTTGTACCTGATTCAGGCCTCTTGATTATGAATATGTTGACGGTTGGCCTTGGTGAGTTTGTTATTTGTTTTTGCTTGGGATTGCCCCTTGTTCATCTTTTAAAAAGGCGTCCAGAGCTGTTAGGGAACCGGTAATTCGTAAAAATTCTGCCCGGCTGACGGCAAACAGAACATCGAATTCACGACAGAGGTTATGCACAATGGCGTTTGTTTCCGGGTCGGAGGTTTCTGTCACTAAGAAAACCGTTTCCTTGCAAGTGCCAACAAAGCTACGGATGATGTGTTCCAGTTGTGTTGTGTGAGTTCCGGAAATATCCAGCACATGGAAGGAACGTGCATAATCAGAACGCTGTTCTAAAAAACGCATTAAAAAACGGAGAAACTGTTCTGCTAAAGTTAAAATTGCATAAATTAATAGGAATAAAATGATAGAATCCTTTAAAATGAGTGTTATCATGAATGTCACCCCTTGCTATCATGTTATGATAACAATCACTAAAGGGTTACGAAACAAAAAATGGAGGTTTTATCATGAATCAAAGAAGTTCACTCAACATCAAAACAATTACCATTGCCGGCTTGTTAACAGCCCTTGCCATCGTTGTGCCGCTGTTTATGCCCAAGCTACCGGTGCCACAGCCTTTTTCAGTTACACCGGCATCGCATTTGGCGGTTATTTTATCTATGTTTATCAGTCCATTTACAGCTATTTGTACGGTGCTTGGCAGCACAATCGCATTTTTTGTCGTATTAGGTCCGGTTGTTGCTATGCGTGCTTTTTCCCATTTGCTGTTTGCTTTGGTCGGTTATTATATGTTACATAAGCGGTATAATATCTTCTTAACCATTATTGTAACAGGTATTCTTCATGCTATTGGTGAAGTGATTGTGGTATCAATTTTTGCTTTGGCAGGCATGGCAACCTCCACGGCATACTTCATCTGGGGCGTAACCGGCGGTATCACGCTATTGCATCACTGCTTTGATTTTGCCGTTGCCATGATTGTTTATAAAGCCTTGTCTGCTGCAAAAATTTTATCCTGCCCGGTTACTTATAAGCAGTTTAAAGCGTCATGCTAACAAGATAGAAATCCAGTCTAAAAAGCGTTCTATGGTTTCATAGAATGCTTTTTTTATGAGAAAATGTGAGAAAAAATCTTGCTTTTATTTTCAAATCGTATTATACTAAAAATCGAAGAAGACTTTTGAAACATTTTTATTTTATCATACCAGAAATGATGGGTTAGGGTGGTGAAAGCATGCAAAACGAGAAACTGGCAGAAGCAATCTTAGGGCGTAAAGCTGTTGAGCTTGACAATGACTTGATTGAGCAAGAAATAGCAGGCCGCGTGATCTTGGTTACGGGTGGCGGTGGCTCTATAGGCTCAGAGATTTGTCGGCAGATTTTGCCCTATCGCCCTAAACGGCTGTTGATTTTTGATATTTATGAAAACGATGCTTACCTGTTGGATCAGGAGCTACGCGGGCAGTATCCTGAAACGGAAATTCGCGTTTTGATTGGCTCTGTTCGTGATGAAGCTCGGCTTGCGTCTGTTTTTTCCACCTACAGGCCTGATGTTGTGTTTCATGCGGCAGCGCATAAGCATGTGCCTCTTATGGAGGAAAGCCCGGGAGAAGCCATCAAGAACAATGTTTTTGGTACCTATTACACAGCTCTTTGTGCAGAAAAATATCAGGTGAAAAAGTTTGTTTTAATTTCTACCGATAAAGCGGTGCATCCGGTGAATGTGATGGGTGCTACCAAACGGATTTGTGAGATGATAGTGCAGTTATTATCTCAAAGAAGCCAAACAGAGTTTTCTATCGTTCGTTTTGGCAATGTGTTTGGCTCAAATGGTTCTGTGGTGCCGGTTTTGCAAAAACAGATTGAAGCAGGTGGCCCTGTGACGGTGGTACATCCCGATGCCACGCGGTTTTTCATGACGGTGCAGGAGGCGGCACAGCTGGTATTGCAGGCTATGTCCTTTGCCCGTGGTGGCGAAATTTTTGTTTTAGACATGGGTGAACCGGTGAATATTTATGAAATGGCGAAAAAACTGATTTGTTATTATGGTTATGAACCTGAAACCGAAATGCCGATTGAGTTTATCGGCCAGCGTGAGGGAGACAAGCTCTGCGAAGAACTTTTAACAGATCATGAGATGCTAAAAAAGACAAAGCACGATAAAATTTTTGTGGGTAGGCCTCTTGCGCTATCAGACTATGACTTAGAAAAGATGCTGTCTGCCTTAAAAGAAATTTGTGATGAAAGTCCTGAAAAGGTGAAATCTCTTTTACAGGCGTTTATTTTGTAAACATTCATAAGCAAGGAAGTGATTGACTTGAAACAAACACTGCTTGATGAACTGAAGAAAGTGGCCTGGGCAGAGCGTCAAAAAAATCTTCGTTATAATGAAGA
>JAZOBC010000052.1:0-28485 GCA_045595795.1 Clostridia bacterium
ATTGAACCACGCGACTATCGCGTGGTTTTCGTTATACAACAAAGCCGGTTCGTGTGAAGCGAACCGGCTTTGCTTTAAAAAGGGGGGCGAACACTTCTTAAGAAGCATTCAAGTATTTTGTGAGGTCACTATCAGTATACCCCCGCTGCATGATATTATACATAAAAGCTGAAAATTATTCTGCTTCTGCTTCGCCATCTTCTGTTTCAGTTTCTTCAGAAACGGAGGGCATCTGCTGCATATATTGTTCCATCATAGCATTTAACGTATCTTCCGTCATCGCTGATTCAAATTCTGACTTATCATGTGTGGATTTCATCAGCTGGCCGTAGCTATCCATATACATCACATAACCATCAGCAACATTGAATAACTGACTGCCTTCTGCAATCACAGTTTCTTCTGCTGCTGTTTTTTTGCAGACAGCAATTGTCTCTTCTGTCTGGGTGATGAAATAAAGATCCTCTCCCTCAAAAGCAAAAACCGGAGCCATCTTGTCACCGATGACTGACTCTATATAGGTGCCATCTAACGCAGCACACTCTAATGACATTTTAGCCATGCCGGTTGCCTCATCTACTGTTGCATCAGAATAGTAGAGCTTGTCGTCATGAATATCAAAGCTGTAAACAGGACCACTGACAAGTTTCTTTGCTTTTTTGCCATCACGTGTCATGCTCCAGATGGATCCATCTGCCTCATCAATATAGTAAATATCACCTTTATAATAGTTGAAAACGGCAACCTCAGCATCTGATATTTTCTTCGCTTTATCCTGTCCGATTTTCAGACAATACAAGCGGAATTGATATGGTGAAGCTCCCTGCATTGCCATTTGTTCCTGCATGTCCGGTGTAACATTTTCCATTGCTTCCCGCGCTATAAAATACAGTTCATTACCAATCAGCATGAGATTGCTAAACGAGCTGTCTTCTTTTTCATATACGGTCTCTACAGTCGCTCCATCTTTGCTGACACGGCAAATCGCCTGGCCTTTTTTTGCCACATCAAGATAGTATACCCATTCATCAGAAACATTTAGATACACACCGGCAGCTGAACCAAGCTGTGTTTTCTCACCAGTCGCTTTTGCTTCCTTATAAATGGAATATGTCATTCCATCAGTAATATAATAGATGTTTTCCTCATCAGAAGCCAAAATGCCGGATTGCGCAATATTTGCAAAGGAGTTTCCGCGAACCATTTCCGCTATTTCATCTGCTTTACTGCTGCGGGCAGCTACATAGCGGTCGTATGCTTTCTGATAATCCCCACTTTTAGCTGCACTGTTGCCCATCAGCGTCATAATACCGCCATAGATAAAATAGCCAATCACGCATAAAACAGCAACAATCGCCACGGCACAAGCTGCAATGAGTGCCGCTTTTTTCTGTTTCGCTCTGCGAAGAGCCTTAGCCTGCATGGCTGCTTCTTTTGCCGCTTCCTCTGCCTGACGCTGTGCTTCCATTTGTTCAACAATTTGTTGATTGATGGTATCACGGGATGAATATTTTGCCATAACCTCACTTTTATCACGCTCACACCGAACACAAGCCTCCACACCGTTTAAGTTCGGACGTCCACAAACACAAATCCAGTGCGTGCCTGCATCCTGAGCATAGCAAAACGCATCGTCACCGGCAACGGAAACCAAGCGGTTCCGTTCATCAGTATCAGGCTCTGTTACGCTAATCTCACTGAGTCCATTCTGCGCTATGTAAGGCTCGGCTTCTTCAAAATGAACCTCTAAAAATTCAACCGTAACATGCTTTGCTTCAGCATATTCAGCCAAAGACACTGCCTTATTCTCAGCAAAAAAGCTTTTGGGCGTGGCAGAAAGATCCTGCAGATCCACACGGATTGTGCCGAGTTCACCGCCAAACGCATCATACGCACGAACCAAAAAAGACACCGCTGTCACAACATCCCGACTTAAATTAAACAAGCGAAACAGCACATAGGGTTCCCCTGTTTTTGAATTACTTTTCACAGTAACACCTTGATTTTCAACAGGGCACAACAAATCCAGTTGCATAATAATTGCCTCCTAAAAGATAATTCTAAATCACATTCTACTCTATTTTAACATAGATTTAGAAAAAATACAACTTTTTTATACACAAAAGTATTGACAAGTTTCATTTTGCAAGATATAATAATAGGGTATATGAATCGTGGTATGCATATAGGAGGTGGCGTAAGTGCTTAGAACATATCAGCCCAATAAAAGAAAACGTAAAAAAGACCATGGCTTTAGAAACAGAATGAGTTCTCGTTCAGGCAGAAAGGTATTGGCTAGAAGAAGACTAAAAGGCAGAAAGGTTCTGTCTGCATAGTTATGAAAATCAGTCGCTGAGAGCTTTCGCTTTTAGCGACTTTATTTCATAATGCATGTAGCAGCAATTCAGGCACATGAAGCAAACCATTAGTTTAAACAAAAATGAGTTGTTTTTGCGGACATATAAAAAAGGAAAACGTTCATACCACAAAGATTACACGTTATACTGTCTGCCAAACGGCCTGCCCTTAAATCGCTTAGGAATTAAGGTGGGCAAGAAGCTGGCAGGAGCTGTCAGGCGTAACCGCATTAAAAGACTTATGAAAGAAAGCTATCGTTTGTTGGAAACGGATATAAAATCCGGTTATGACATTGTGATTGTCGCAAAGGACGGATGTCTGATTGCCGATTCTTTAGAGGAAACCATGCGTGCAATGCAACATTTGTTACGGTATGCACGCCTTTTTGTTATATCTCCAGATTCTGACCATGTCAAACAGAAAAAGGCGGATGAACAGATATGAAAAAGATTTTAATCGGACTGATTCAATTATACAGGCGTTATCTGTCACCGCTCAAAAAATCGTGTTGTCGATTTTACCCCACTTGCTCTCAATATGCCATTGAAGCAATCTCAAAAAAAGGCGCACTACGAGGTTCATGGCTCGCCATTTGCCGGATTTGCAAATGCAACCCCTTTCATCCCGGTGGCTATGACCCCGTGAAATAGTTTTATTGTTATAAAGGAGGCAAAGCATTGGGTATCTTTGATCTCATCAATATTCCCTTGGGATATTTGTTCCGATATATTTATATGATTCTTCGTGACTATGGTTGGACTTTGATTCTGTTCACCATCATCACCAAGGCTGTTTTATTGCCACTCACCGTTAAACAACAAAAATCTATGCAGAAAATGCAGCTGATTCAACCAAAACTGCAGGAACTACAAAAGAAATATCAATATGACAAAGAAAAGCTGAATCAGGAAACCATGAAGCTGTATCAGACCAGCGGTGTTAACCCCATGGGTGGTTGCTTGCCGCTTTTGATTCAATTCCCTCTCCTGATTGCTTTATATAATATCATTCGCAGCCCATTGAGTTATGTTATCCAGCTTGGCAAACATGGTCTGCCCACCATAGGGCAAGTCCATGAGGCACTGACCTCTTTGGGCTCTACCGTTGCCATAAATGACCAGATTGGAATGGCTGCCGAAATGAATCGTTTCGCTACAGAGCTGGCTGGTAAATTTTCAGATGCCAACTTTTTACGCATGGACTTTACGTCCTTTGGACTGAACTTTTCCCAAACGCCCAGTCTCTCTGAGTGGTCTCCCCTGTTAATTATTCCGGTTCTTGCCGGTGTTACAACCTATTTGGTATCTTGGTTATCAAATAAAATGAACAACCAGGGTAAAGCACCTGCTGCCGAAGGCACTGCGGGCACCATGCAAATGATGACGTACATCTTCCCGGCTATGACATTTTTCTTCTCTATTTCCTTGCCTGCCGGATTGGGATTATATTGGACACTGTCCAATATCATTCAGATTGTTCAGCAATTTGTCATCAATCGCTTTTTCCCGGCAAAACCGACAGAAGCTCCCGCTCCCAAGCATTTCAGGGAACGCGAAGCCGAAAGGAGAAAAAAATGAGTAAAACCGTAAAAAAATCTGCAAAAACTGTACAGGAAGCTATTGAACTGGCACTGGCTGAGCTGAAGCTTTCAAAAGATGAGGCAAACATTGAGATTATTGAAGAAGGTTCAAAAGGTCTCTTTGGTCTCGGTGCTAAAGACGCTGTGGTTCAGGTAACCTCTAATGTATCGCCCGAAAACCGCGCCAGAACTTTCTTAGAAGATGTTTTCGCATGCATGGGCATGAGAATCGAAATGGACATTACTTTTGAAGAGAAAGTAATGAAAATTGACCTTTCCGGTGATAATATGGGTATCATCATTGGCAAGCATGGTGACACCTTAGATGCGTTAGAACATCTGGTTAGTTTGACCGTCAACCGTGGTGACGGTGACTATGTGAAAGTCGTTTTAGATACTGAAAACTACCGCGAAAAACGTCGTCAGACCTTAGTTCGCTTAGCAGAAAATTTATCTGCTTCTGTCATTAACAACAAAAAGAAAATCATGCTTGAGCCCATGAGTGCAGGAGAACGCAGAATCATTCACTCCACACTCCAGTCTAACAAGCTGGTTGACACCTACAGCATTGGTGAAGAGCCACATCGCAGAGTCGTCATTGCTCTGAAAAAGAAATAAGCAAATCCCCCGTGAGGGTTTGGAAGCTGTAAAAATCCGGCCGGGTTTTTACAGCTTTTTTCATGGAATTCAGCTTGAAAGGCGGTGCAAAAATGGTTAGTCCCTTGGCAGATAGAATCAGACCGCAATCCCTTGAGGATTGTGTAGGACAACGTCACCTTTTGGAAGAAGGTAAAATTCTGCACCGTTTAATCACCTCCGGTTCCGTACCTAACATGATTTTTTACGGTCCTTCCGGCACGGGTAAAACCACCGTAGCAAACATTGCCGCTAAGCTTTCCGGCAAAACGCTCTATAAGCTTAATGCCACCAACGCCTCCGTTTCGGATATCAAGGCAATTACCGCTGATCTGGGAGGTATTCAAGCGCAAAACGGTGTACTTCTCTATTTAGATGAGATACAAAATTTTAACAAAAAGCAGCAACAATCACTTTTGGAGTTTATTGAAAACGGCTCCATCACGCTGATTGCAAGTACAACAGAAAATCCCTATTTCTATATCTATAACGCCATTTTATCCCGTTGCACAGTCTTTGAATTTTTGCCGGTTGATGGTGAGGATATTGCCCAGGCACTTAAACGTGGCGTCGAGATTCTTTCGCAGGAAACAGGCAGCAAAGTCACGATTTGTGAAGATGCGCTTTATCATTTATCACAAACCGCCTCCGGAGATGTTCGCAAGGCGTTAAACGCATTGGATTTATGCGTGCAGGCAGCGCCTCTTTCAAAAGACGGAACCATCAATATCACTTTGCCGTTAGCTGAACAATGCACGCAGAAAAAAGCGTTTCGCCACGATAAAGATGGCGACAGTCATTACGACGTCATTAGTGCGTTTCAAAAGTCTCTTCGAGGCAGTGACCCCGATGCTGCTATTCACTATCTGGCACGACTTTTATCCGGCGGCGACCTGCTCATTGCCTGTCGCAGACTGATGGTAACGGCAACAGAAGATATTGGCCTTGCCTATCCGCAAGCTGTTTCCATTGTGAAATCCTGCGTTGACTGTGCTTTACAGTTAGGTCTGCCTGAAGCACGGATTCCCTTAGCAGAAGCCACAATTTTGCTGGCTACGGCACCCAAGAGCAATTCTGCCATTATGGCTATTGACGCTGCTATGAGTGATGTGGCAAATTCCGATACCGGTGACGTACCGATGCACCTGAAAGACACTCATTACAGTGGCGCACAAAAGATGGGACGTGGACTGACCTATGAATATCCCCATAACTATCCAAACAACTACGTTGCACAGCAATATCTGCCGGACAAAATCAAAAACAAGGTATATTATCAGGAGGGCTTGAACAAAAACGAGCAAGCCATCAAACAATATTGGGATAAAATTAAGAAAAGAGAACAGTTATGACAAACAGCTATCAGGGGTTTGCCCCACTTTACGATGCACTGACATTTGATGTAGATTATCAGGGCATGTGCGATTTTATCCATCAGAGGCTAACAGAAAACGGCGTTCCAAAAAACGGGTTGGTCTTAGACCTGGCCTGCGGTACCGGCACATTGACGGTTGCGCTTTCATCGCTTGGCTATGAAATGCTGGGGGCAGACCTTTCTGAGGACATGCTCTCCGTAGCACGTCAAAAACCTGGAGCCGAGTCCATTTTATTTTTAAACCAGTCCATGGATGAATTTGAGCTCTACGGCACAGTAGATGCCATTGTTTGTGTGCTCGATAGTTTGAACTATTTAACAGATCCCAAAGCACTGGAAAAGACGCTGTCACTCTGTGCGAATTATCTAAATCCCAATGGCGTGCTATTGTTTGATGTGAATTCAGAGTACAAATTTTCTACCGTGTTGGGTCAAGAGACCTATACATATGAAACTGACGATATTTTTTATTGCTGGGAAAATGAATATGATCCATCATCCAAGCTGTGTGATTTATATTTGACCTTTTTCTGTTTGGAAGAATCCGGCCTATACCGTCGGGTTGATGAAGTCCATACCCAGCGTGCCTATACGGAAAAGGAGATTGAATCTGCTATTTTTAAGGCAGGATTATCGCTTATTGCCCGTTATGACGGTTATTCAAATCAGGCACCAAAAAAAGACAGCCTGCGAATTGTTTATGAAGTAAAAAAAGATAATGGAGGAATCCATCAGTGAAACAACTTGTTTTAATTAAATACGGTGAAATTATTTTAAAAGGTTTAAACCGTCCTTTTTTTGAAGAAGCGCTTGTTAAAAATATTAAAGATGCCTTGCCAAAGGATTTCCGCGGCATGGTTCATCGTGCACAGGCAACCATTTATGTAGAGCCGGAGGATGAATCAACCATTGATGATATTATCAATCGGCTGACAAAAGTGTTTGGCATCACGTCTCTCACCCGCGCCTTTGTGTTGCCAAAGGATATTGACGGTATCAAAAAAGGTGCTGCTGAAGTGTTAGAGCCGGTTTTGTCAGATGTTCGCAGCTTTAAGGTGGAAGCAAAGCGCGCAGATAAAAAATTCCCATTGACTTCTCCTGAAATCTGTCGCGAAGTGGGCGGATATCTGCATGATTCCTTCCCCAACCTGACCGTTGATGTCAATCACCCTGAGGCAACCGTCATGGTGGAAGTGCGTGACGAATATGCCTACACCTACTGTGGCCGTGTGAAAGGCGCCGGCGGTATGCCTGTGGGCTCTAACTCAAAGGCTACCCTGCTTCTCTCCGGGGGTATTGATAGCCCCGTAGCCGGTTACATGACAGCCAAACGCGGCGTAAAGCTAAACGCTGTTCACTTTTTCTCTTATCCCTATACCGGCGAGCGTGCCAAAGATAAGGTGCTGACTTTAGGTAAAATTCTGGCACAATATGCACCACGTCTGGATGTGCACGTAGTCCCTTTCACGGAGGCACAGCTTGCTATTAAGCAGCATTGTCCCGCCGAACAGCTCACCATTATCATGCGTCGTCTAATGATGCGAATTGCTGAGCAGGTGGCCCTTTCTACCGGTGCAAAAGCGCTCGTTACCGGTGAAAGCATTGGTCAGGTAGCAAGCCAAACCGTTGAGGCGCTGGCTGTTACCAACCAAGCGGTGACATCCATCCCCGTGTTCCGTCCGGTGATTGGCATGGACAAAGAAGAAATCGTCACCATTGCACGACAGATTGGTACCTTTGAAACATCCATTTTGCCTTATGAGGACTGCTGTACCATATTTACACCGAAGCACCCTAATACCAAGCCGAAGCTGGAGAGGATCATGGAATCTGAGCAACATCTTGATGCTGATAAACTGATTGCCGATGCAATCGCAGGCATTGAAATTGTAAGGCTATAAATTTGTAGGAGGAAACCTATGTCAGAAGCAATTATAAACTTTTTTCAAGGGTTTGGCATTTCAAACGAGTTGTTGGTTTTTTTAGTCTCCATGCTACCTATTGTGGAGCTGCGTGGTGCCATTCCACTGGGAGTGTTCTTAAACATGAACCCATGGTTACTGTTTGCCTTAACTGTCATTGGAAACTGTTTGCCCATTCCATTTATTATTCTTTGTGCCAGACCCATTGTTAACTTCTTTTTACGCACAAAACTGCTGCGCCCCTTGGGGGCTTGGCTGGAAAATAAGGTGAAAAAGAACTCACACAAGGTGGTTAAATATGAAATTTGGGGACTGTTTCTCTTTGTGGCGATTCCCATCCCCGGCACAGGTGCCTGGACGGGCTCGCTGCTGGCAGCACTTTTAGATTTGCGCTTAAAAAATGCATTTCCCTCTATTTTGTTAGGTGTTGTCACCGCCGGTCTTATCATGCTTTTTGGCAGCAGCATTGTAGATTTCATTGTTTCAGCAATCTTTTAATTTAATAAACAAACAGACGGTAGCAACTATGTTTGCTACCGTCTGTTTGTTATCCGAAATCGTGACGAGTTCCTGCATCAATCCCATATTTTTCAAAAACACTCACAATTGCCTCAATAGCATAAAAATCGTCAAGGTTTTCATCTTGAATCACCGCCTGTATTTCTTTCAGACAAGCAAGCGCCCTCGAATCCACAATTTCTTTCACATCGAGCTCCAAACTCTCTAGATACGCCTGCAGCTTACCCTGCACCTCATACGATAAAAAACTGAATTGAATGTCCATGGTTACCCCTCTTACTTCTTTTTATGCAATAATATCCCCGATTGAACAATCAAGTGCATTACATATCTTTTCTAAGATATAACTATCATATCGCTTGACTCTATTTTTATAATAATTATCTATAACCTGATATTGTATTCCTGTCCTTTTTGCTAATTCATATCTGGTTATATTTTTATCTGAAAAAATTTTATCAAGGGATATTCTAACCATAATTGCCATGTCACCTCATCTTTATTTTAATAAAATTTTCTGAGTTTGGCAATTCTCTTATTTATGTATATATCTATGTAGATATATATTCTAAGGAGTATTTTGCCGAAAGGCTTCCCCTTGAGGGGAAGCTGTCTCGAAGTGACTGATGAGGTGTAGATTGCAAAGCAATCGTTATTTATTTCCACCTCATCCACCGCAAGCGGTCCCCCTTCCCCTCAAGGGGAAGGCGTCAACATCACACTTTCTTTACATTAAAAAAACCACCCCGCAGGGTGGTTTTTTGATTCATTCTATTCAGAGGTAAAGGGCAGCAGTGCAATATGTCTTGCACGCTTGATAGCCTCTGTGAGCTGTCTCTGATGCTTTGCACAGGTACCGGTGATTCTTCTGGGAAGAATCTTGGCACGCTCTGAAATAAAGCGTCTGAGCTTTGCTGTATCTTTGTAATCAATGTAATCGATTTTATCCTGACAAAAGGCGCAGACTTTCTTCTTTGCCTTTCTGGATCTCATGGGTCTTTCTGCCATGTTAAACGCCTCCTTCCGATAATCTTCCGCTAAACATTAAAAGGGCAAATCTTCTTCTTCAACAGGCATAAATCCATCAATATCAGCTGACGGAGCCTGAGGTGCAGCAGGTGCTTGGGGAGCAGAAAAAGCAGGCGCCTGATACTCTCCGGAGCCACCTTCATTCTTGCTCTGTGCAAACTCAACATCTTCAGCAACAACCTCTGTGATGTAACGCTTGTTACCATTCTGGTCATCATAAGAACGAGTTTGAATTCTGCCGTCTAAAGCAATCCGCATGCCCTTTGTGAAGTAACGGCTGATAAATTCTGCCGTTTTGTTCCAAGCCACGCAAGAAATAAAATCCGCCTGACGTTCTTCACCCTGACGGGCAAACCGTCTGTCGCAGGCAACTGTAAAGCTGACTACGGCTGTTCCGGACTGCGTTGTACGCAATTCGGGGTCGCGGGCAAGTCTTCCTACTAAAACAACTTTATTCATGCACTCTCAATCCTTTCGGCTGCGAAAAATCCCTTTTGTTATTTGCTGATTTTTCTCTTTTCTTCTTTTTTGATTACGATGTCACGCAGAATGCCATCGGTAATCCGGTAGATTCTTTCGAGCTCCTGCGGGAAATCCGGCTTGGCGCTGAACTGAATCAACACATAGTAGCCTTCGGTTAAATCATTGATCGGATACGCCAGTCTGCGCTTACCCCACTCATCAACAGATTCAATTTCACCTGCGTCAGAAATCAATGATTTGAACTTTTCAACCAGAGCCTGAATCTTTTCTTCTTCTAAAGAAGCGTCGATTACGAAAATAGTCTCGTACTTGTTGATTACTTCAATCATCTTTTTCACCTCCTTCTGGACTTTGGCTCTTTGCCTTGCAAAGAGCAAGGATTATATATCATTAGACATGACATAACATTATAAGTATATATGACTTTCCTCAATTTGTCAAGCTTTTTTTACTGACAAAGCCATTTATTTCATGGACAGATATTTGGCATTTTTCATCAGATAATCCACACCGGATACAATCGTCAGCACAGCTGCTAACCAAATGCAAATGTCGATGACAAGATTTGAGCCAATGAGCAGCGCCAAAGTCAGGGCAATGAACTGCCACATAGTTTTTGCCTTACCCCAGATGCTGGCCGCAATCACGTTGCCGTCAGATGCAGCCGCAATGCGAATGCCGGATACAATGAACTCTCTGGCTAAAATAATCACTGTCACCCAAGGAGACACCTCTCCACCGGCATTGAGGCAAACCAAAGCCGCCGTTACCAATAATTTGTCAGCCAAGGGGTCCATGATTTTCCCAAAGTTTGTCACCTGATTATTCTTTCTGGCAAGATAGCCATCCAGCCAATCCGTACAAAAAGCCAAAACAAAAATGATTGCTGCAACAATACGTGAATAGGCAAACCATTCATACATCATAAAAACCATAAAAACCGGGACTAATAAAACCCGTAGTAAGGTTAATTTATTCGGTGTATTCATCTGTTTCTCCTTTCTCAGCAAGCACACTGCGACCAATGAGTTCATAAACATCTGCATTAAGCACTTCAACCATAACAAACTCTCCGGCTGCATGCTCTTCTTCAGACGCAAAGTAAACCGTGTTGTCCACTTCCGGTGCATCAGAAGCGGAACGTCCGAAATACATCAAACTTTCAGGGTCATAACCCTCAACCAACACTTCGCAAACCATTCCAACTTTTTCCTGCTGCAAACTGAGCGAAATGGCTTCCTGCGCCTTGAGAATTTTCTCGGCACGAGCCTCTTTCACATCCTCAGGCAGTTGGTCAGGCAGCTTAGCTGCCGGTGTGCCGTCTTCCTGCGAATAGGCAAAAGCACCCAAACGGTCAAACCGCATGGTTTTGACAAAATGTAAAAGGGTTTCAAACTGCGTCACGGTTTCACCGGGGAAGCCGGCAATCACCGTTGTGCGCAACACAATGCCCGGCACACGTTTGCGCAACTTTCCAATCAGCTCCACAAGCTGCTCGTTGGTCAAATGGCGACCCATGCGCTTTAAGACAACATCATCTGCATGCTGAATGGGAATATCCATATATTTAACTAACTTTTCCTCTTTGGCGAACACATCTATGAGTCTATCAGTAATCATTTCCGGATACAAATACAGAACGCGCACCCAATGCAGTTTTTCAATCTTACAAAGGCGTGTAAGCAACTCCGGAAGCTTATAATCGCCATACAAATCAATCCCATAGCGTGAAGTATCCTGCGCGATGACAATCAGTTCACGAACGCCGGATTCAGACAACGTTTCCGCCTCGCGAACAATATCCTCCATGGGACGGCTTCTGAATTGACCACGCAATTTCGGGATGATGCAATAAGTACAGCAATTATCGCAGCCATCTGCAATTTTGCTGTATGCCATGTATGACGGTGTTGCCAGCATGCGGTTTTCCTCCGGCAAATCATCATTCATATGACCATAGAGCACAACCTGCTCTCCTGCCAGACTTTTCTGGATAACCTCTGCAATCTTAGGATAATCCCCTGTGCCAACCACTGCATCAACCTCCGGCAGTTCTGCCAAAATTTCAGCATGATACCGCTCTGCCATACAGCCGGACACAATCAAAAGCTTGCAACGCTCCTCTTTATAAGCCGCCATTTCCAGAATCGTTTGAATGGATTCCTCCTTGGCAGAATCAATGAAAGCACAGGTGTTCACAACAATCACATCTGCCTCAGCAGGGTCAGAAACGATGCTATGCCCCTCACCACCTAAGATACCCAGCATAACCTCAGTATCAACTAAATTTTTCGCACAACCTAAGGATACGATTCCAATATTCAAATGCTTCACCCTTATTCTGCTTCTTCTGTTTCAGAAACTGCATCTGCAGCCTGATTTTCAGCAGCCTCTAACGCTTCAACCTTTGCCATATATTCAGCTTCGCGTTCCAGCTCCTGCTCCTTGGTTTCATTGACAACCAAAATTTCACCCTCAGCAATTTCTTCGACTGCCTTGGTGATGCTTCTTGCACCGTCAATGCTTTTCTCATCCTCTTTTGCATTCTCTAAAATGTCGCGAGCACGCTTGGATGCCGCAATCACCAAAGAATAGCGGTTACCTGCTTTTTCCATCAATTCCATAATAGAAGGATACAGCATCATAAAGTATCAATCCTTTCATTTGCTTTTAACGCTTCCTGCACCCAGTCACCATTTCGCTCTATCCGCAGCTTTTCAGCTTCAATGATGGAAGCAAAACGCTCTACTGCCGAGTCAACGTCATCGTTAATTAATATGTAATTATATTTATCCGCATTCGAAAATTCCCAAAGTGCTGTTTTTAATCTTTCTGCAATCACCTCGGGTGTTTCTGTTCCTCTGCCGGACAGACGGCTTTCGAGTTCTTCTAAGCTGGGCGGTGCCACAAAGATAAACACGCCTTCCGGGAACTTGCTTTTCACTTGCATAGCACCCTGAACTTCAATTTCTAAAATCACGTCTTTTCCGGCATCAAGCAACTCCTCAACCTTTTTCTTGGGTGTGCCGTAATAGTTCTGGCAAAAACATGCCCACTCAATCAGCTCATGATTATCAATCATAGAGCGAAATTCTGACTCTTTTAAAAAGTAGTAGCTTTCGCCGTCTACCTCGCCGGGACGCGGCAAGCGCGTTGTCGCCGAAACAGACATGGAAATATCGGGGTATTTTTCCATCAGCGCACGGCAAACTGTTCCCTTGCCGGCACCAGAAGGACCCGAAACCACCAAAAGCAAGCCTTTACGCATCGTCTTCCTCCTCTTCTTCCTCATCAGAGAGCACAACCTCACCGTTTTCATGCATACGGTTCGCAACGGTGGCAGGCTGCAGCGCAGACAAAACGATATGGTCACTATCCATGATAATGACCGCACGGGTTCTGCGACCATAGGTTGCATCAATGAGCATGCTCCGCTCCCTTGCTTCCTGCACCATGCGCTTAATCGGTGCCGATTCAGGGGAAACCACCGCCACAAGACGGTCAGAGGAGACAATATTTCCAAAACCAATGTTAATCAGTTTCATAACAGTTCCTTCCTTTTCTGCATTTTCGCATTGCTGGTTTATTCAATATTTTGAATCTGCTCTCTTAATTTTTCAATTTCAGCCTTCATGTTTACGACTAATTTAGAAATCTGCAAATCGTTGGCTTTTGAACCGATGGTGTTTACCTCGCGGTTCATTTCCTGCACCAAAAAGTCCAGCTTTCTGCCAATACCTTCTGCCTCTGACAGAATATTTTCCATCTCAACAAAATGGCTTCTTAAACGAACGGTTTCTTCGCTGACGCAAACACGGTCTGCCATCAAAGCAACCTCTGTCAAAAAGCGGGATTCCTCTACAGGCACATCTCCCATCAATTCCTTCATCCGTTCCTTTAAGCGCTGGGCATAGTTGTCTGCCATTTTCGGTGCTAAGGCTTCAATTTGAGAAAGGTCTGCCAAAACGTTTTGAGCATGCAGACGCAAATCAGCAGCCATGCGCTCACCTTCACGCTCACGCATTGCTTCAAAATCATCTACTGCTTTCTCTAAGCAGGAAAGCACCATCTCCCAAACTGCTTCCTGATCCTGTTCTTCCTGCTTGGCAATAAAAATATCGCTAAAGCGAGTCAGGTCTGAAAGACCGATTTCCTGGCTGATGCCACAAGACGTACGAATTTCGGACAGAACCTCATAATAATTCTTTAATAAGTCAGCATCCAATGACACCGCCTTATTCTGGCTGACATAGCTTTCAAAATAAAATGAAACATCAATTTTACCGCGGCGTACCCGCTTACCGATATAATCCTTGATTTTATCCTCTAAATATAGGTACATGCGCGGAACCTTGACATTGATGTCACAATAACGATGATTCACGCTACGCAAATCAATGACGATTTTCTTTTGCGCGTCTACAGTTTCAAAACGACCGTAGCCGGTCATACTTTTGATGGTACTCATGTTCTTCCCTCTTTATTTATGTATTATTTATGCTGTTCCAAATAAATTAACAAAACCGATACATCAGCGGGACTGACGCCGGAGATACGCCCTGCTTGTCCCATCGAGCGGGGACGGATTTTAGAAAGCTTTTGCCTGGCCTCCAGGCGCAAGCCTTCAATTTGATTATAGTCTAAGTCCTCAGGCAAAAGCTTATCCTCCATTTTTCGAAATGCCTCTACCTGGCGGAGCTGCCTGTTAATGTAGCCTTCATATTTAATTTGAATTTCTGCCTGCTCGGCCTCCAAAGGATGCAACTTAGGACGCTCCAAATCCACAGGTGCTAACGAATCATAAGTAAACTCTGGTCGCCGCAAAAGCTCTGCTAAGCGAATACCTGTGGTGATGTCTGATGAGTTGTGTTCCTTTAGAAAGGCGCGAACCTCGTCTGAGGGTGGAATCACCGTAGCATTCAGACGCTTGATTTCAGTCTCAATCGCATCACGCTTTTTTAAAAACTTTTGATACCGTTCCTCACTAATTAAGCCAACCTGATAACCGGTTGGTGTTAAGCGCAAGTCTGCATTATCCTGTCTTAAAAGCAAGCGATATTCTGAGCGCGACGTCATCATACGGTATGGTTCCGGCGTCCCCTTGGTGACCAAATCATCAATCAAGGTGCCAATATAGCTACCCGAACGATCTAAAACCAGTGGCTCTTTGCCTTGCAGGAAAAGTGCCGCATTAATGCCGGCAATCAAGCCCTGCGCTGCTGCTTCCTCATAGCCTGAGCTACCGTTGAACTGCCCTGCACCATAAAGACCTTTAATCTTTTTAAACTCTAAGGTCGGTAGTAACTCCGTTGGATCTACACAATCATATTCAATGGCATACGCCGTACGCATCATTTTGACATTTTCCAAACCGCTGATGGTGCGAATCATCGCAATCTGAACATCTTCCGGCAAACTACTGGAAAGGCCCTGCACATACATTTCCTCCGTATGTTCACCCATGGGCTCAATAAAAATCTGGTGACGGTTTTTATCGGCAAACCGTACCACCTTATCCTCAATAGAAGGACAATATCTGGGGCCTACACCTTCAATCTTTCCACCAAATAACGGAGAGCGATGCAGGTTGTCCCGAATCACCTGATGGGTGGCTTCATTCGTATAGGTCAAATAACAGCTAACCTTGTTTTCACCGGAATTTTCCGTTTCAAAAGAAAAGGGCGTGATGGACTCGTCACCTTTTTGCTCCTCCATTTTTGAAAAATCCACACTGCTCCGGCTGACGCGGGCAGGTGTACCGGTTTTAAAACGCCGGAGAGAAACACCCTGCAGGATCAAGCTATCAGACAATCGGTTCGCAGGAAACAATCCATCAGGACCGCCGCTATATGATACATCACCAATGATGATTTTTCCCTTCAAAAATGTACCCGTTGCCAAAATCACCGTTTGCGCTTCGTAATAAGCACCGGTGTGAGTCACAACGCCACGAACGATGCCGTCTTCACAATGTAGGCTGACAATTTCAGCTTGTTTTACATCAAGATTTTCCGTCAGTTCCAAAACATGCTTCATTGCCTGCTGATAGGCACGCCTGTCAGACTGCACCCTGAGAGAATACACCGCCGGACCTTTGCCCTTATTCAAGATGCGTGACTGCAAAAAGGTTTGGTCTGCAACCTTGCCCATTTCACCACCCAAAGCATCAATTTCACGCACAAGATGCCCTTTAGCGGTACCACCAATGGACGGATTACACGGCATGTTGGCAACCGTATCCAAGTTGATTGCAAAAATCGCCGTGGAAATTCCCAGTCGCGCGCAAGCAAGTGCCGCCTCGCAACCGGCATGACCGCCGCCCACAACAACCGCACCGTAACAACCGGCATAATATGATGCCCCTTCCGGCAATGTTCTGCTGCTTTCTCTCATAGTAAACCCTTCTGATGCCATTATATTTCTGATTTTATTGCATGACATAGGCATTCTATTATATTATAGCATCCTTTTCCTCTTGGCGCAATATCTATTTATAAAAAAACCTTACTTTTTACAAAAAAAGGTGCAATTACCAAAAAAAATCATTACATTTTTATTAAAATTTCAGATTTTAGTTGACGAACTTCAAATTAAAATATATAATAATTCTATGTGATTTCACAAAGGAGGAGAATAAACATGGGTAAAAGCATCACAAAACTTGTGATTGCAGTTTTAGTCATTGCCTTAGGTGCGTATATCGCCCTCTTCGGCTTTAACCTTCAGATGTTTGGTTGGCACGTCAGCTACCCGTCTGCATTGGATGAAGAACATGGTATTCGACAGGGATTGGACCTCGTTGGAGGTTCAGTCATCACGTATGAGGCACAGGCAGAAACAGCAACAGATGATGAAATGGAATCTGTCAGAAATGTATTAAGAAAGCGTCTTGACGCATTAGGTTACAGCGAAGCAACCGTAACGCGTCAGGGTGACAAAAAGGTGCGTGTGGAGATTCCTTCCATTCAAGATCCTGAAGAAGCAGTACAGACCTTAGGAAAAGCCGCAAAATTAACTTTTTGCGACGCTGATGGTAATGTTGTCATGGACGGTCTGGATGTTGAAAGAGCAACAGCAGCTTTCGGTGCGATTGATGAAATGAGCGGCAGCGTGCATCACGTGCAGCTGACCTTAAAAAGTAGTGGTATAGACAAATTTGCAGCTGCAACAGCTGCAGCTGCTGCAAGAACAGACGGCAACAACTATATTGCCATCAAATTGGATGAAGAGATTATCAGCCAACCCAGAGTTGAACAAACCATCAATTCATCTTCTTGTGTCATTTCCGGTGGCTTTGTTGATGCGTCAGAGACCAATGAATTGGCAACCTTAATCAATTCCGGTAACCTGCCCTTCGATATCAAAGATGTTGAGCTGAGAAGTGTTGGACCGACTTTGGGTGAACGTGCATTAGAGACCAGCTTACTTGCTGCCGGCATCGGTATTTTACTGGTTCTGCTGTTCATGCTGATTGCCTATCGTCTGCCCGGTTTAATTGCCGATATCGCTTTGGTTTGCTATATTGCCATCGTTGCATTGATTATGAGCGGTTTCAGAGTGAATCTGAGCCTGCCGGGTATCGCCGGTATCATCCTGTCGGTTGGTATGGCGGTGGATGCAAACGTTATCATCTTTGCCAGAATGAAAGAAGAGCTGGCACTGGGTAAAACCATTCGCACTTCCGTTGAATCAGGCTTTAACCGTGCATTTGTTGCAATTTTAGATGCCAACGTGACCACATTGATTGCAGCGGTTGTGCTCTATTACTTCGGCACCGGTCCGATTCAAGGCTTTGCGATTACGCTGGCCATCGGTACAGTTGTCAGCTTGTTCACCGCCATCGTTGTAACGAAGTTCCTGCTCCGTCAGATGATTGGCTTAAAGCTTACAAATCCAAGTCTTTACGGTGTGAAAAGGGGGAACGATCATGTTTAAAATTGTAGAAAAATTCAAATATACCTGTATTGTTCCCATTATCATTGTTTTAATCGGTATCAGCATGTTCTGCGTTTTCGGCGGTTTTGCACAAGACGTCGACTTTGCCGGTGGTATGACTATGTACATTGAAATGGGCAGCGATGTAAACCTGGATGAGCTTTCTAAGTTCATTGAAACCAACACGCCCGATGGTGTCATCCCCACCGTTCAGCGTTCCGACGGAACACAGGTTGCAATTAAAACAACCCCCATCTCCACAGAGGATCGCGACAAGCTGCAGTCTGCCATCTTAGAAAAATATGGCTTAGCACCTGAAGCTGTGCTGCAGGTTGACAACGTAGAGGCAACCGTTGGTGATGAACTTCGTGCGCAGGCTCTGAAAGCGACATTGATTGCAGCGGTTTTAATGCTGATTTATATCACCATCCGCTTCGAGATGAGAACCGGTCTTGCAGCTGTCATCTGTCTCTTGCATGATATTTTGATTATGTTAGCGGTTTATGTCATTTTCCGCATTCCCGTTAACTCAAACTTCATTGCAGCGATTTTGACAATCGTTGGTTATTCAATCAACAACACCATCGTAGTATTTGACCGTGTTCGTGAGAACTATGCAAAGAACAAACGAGCTCCCTTTGCTGATACCGTTAACATGAGTATTAAGCAAACTCTGACCCGTTCTATCAATACGACGATTACAACTTTATTGCCGGTTATCATGCTGTTCATCTTCGGCGTAACTTCCATCCGTCAGTTTACCATTCCGCTGATGGTTGGTCTGCTTGCTGGTACCTATTCCTCTGTCCTCCTGGCAGGTCCGATTTGGGTAGGTTTAAAAGAACTGCAGGCAAAGAGCAAAAAGAAAAAATTACAGAAGAACAAATAAATGTTGCGCCCGCATCCAGCCCTTGGATGCGGGCTTTCATTTTGCAAATAATTTTCTCTTGCATTTTACATAATAATTCGATATAATAAAAAAGTCAGCAAAAGATCATGCCTCTTTGCCCGAACCAAAATATTGAGGACAAGGGGTATTTTTTCTTTTTATGTGTCATAGATATTATAAAACACGTTTGTATATTCTAAGACACATGAAAGAAGGTATTTGATTGAAGTCATCTTCTCGCCTAAAAAACCTTTGGTTGCGTTACATAAAACAGGATGCAAGATATTATCTGTCCATCATCCTCTCTTGCATCATAGGCAGTATCATTGCCGCTGCTTTTTCCTTTAGCTTGCCGGAACTTACTTGCAAGGAGCTTCTGCTTTATTTAGAGGACTTTTTTCAAAGCCTCGACATGAGCGGTGCTGATGCGCCATCGCTGTTTACTGCCGGCATCAGCCTAAATCTGAAAAATTTTTTCTGTTTATTATTCTTGTCCGTCACAGTAATTGGCACACCACTCATTGCATCATTTGCGGCAATCAAGGGATTTATGCACGCTTTCACATTGTTTTTTATGTTGCGTCTCTACGGCTTAAAAGCTATTTTGTTTTTTTTAGTCGGTATGCTGCCTCATTATTTGTTGCTGATTCCCTGCTATCTAATTGCTTGCGGTGTATCCATGAAATTTTCTGTTATGCTGCTGCATGAACCACAAGGCATCAAAAAAGCAATTCCCCGACATGTTGCACGACTCATGGCACTGTTTATTCTCTCCATAATGGCTGTGCTACTTCAGACATACATTGAACCGCTTCTCCTGCGCCTCATTTCGGGAATATACTTAGTAGGCTGATTCACAGCCAAAAGAAAGGATTTACCATGTCTGACCTTTGCAAAGAGTTTTTAAAATACTTAGACAAAGAAAAGAAAGTAACAAAGAACACATTGCTGTCATATGAGCATGACATTGATGGGTTTTTAAGCTATATAGAAAAACAGTCCACCACAGATCCTAAGCAGATTGAACCCTCTGCTGTGCAGACCTATTTAAAGCTTTTAAAAAAGCAAGGCAGGGCAACATCAACCATTGCGCGCGAACTTGCTTCAATTAAATGTTTTTATGCCTTTTTAGTGCAAAAGGGCTTGCTTGATGAAAATCCGATTGCCACAATCAAACCACCAAAGGCAGAAAAAAAATTACCACACATTTTAACACCGGCGGAAATCGACCGTCTGCTGGAACAACCGGTTGCCACAGATCTAAAAGGATTTCGTGACAAAGCCATGCTTGAGCTTTTATATGCCACCGGCATCCGTGTAACAGAAATGATTGAGTTAAATATCGGCGATGTCAACTTAGACATGGGCTTCATTCATTGCAGTCACAACAACCGAGAACGCATTATTCCCATCGGCAAGATTTGCACATCAGCACTGACGGATTACATTAAGGCTGCCAGACCACTACTAATTAAAAACCGGGACGAAGAAGCCTTATTTTTAAATTTGCAAGGACATCGCATGTCCCGTCAGGGATTTTGGAAACTGTTAAAACAATACGCTGAGGAAGCCGGCATCGAAGCCACAATCACACCACACACCCTAAGGCATTCCTTTGCGGCACACATGCTTGAAAACGGCGCCGATTTGCGCTCCATACAAGCCATGCTGGGACATGCTGACATTTCCTCCACGCAGGTATATGTTCGGCTGGCAGGCAGCAGACTGAAGGATGTGTATGCCAAAGCCCATCCCAGAGCATAATATGAAACCTTTAAAAGGCGCAGAAATACGGGTTTTTGAGTAGATTATACAAAGAATCGAAAAAAAGATTGGTATTTCTGCGTCTTGTTTCTTTTGTAGGAGCCGTGTTACAATATAAAAAAGAAATTATGATGGTTACCATGTAATCAAAGGAGGCATGCTCATGCTGCTTGGCATCAGTTCAGACATGTTAGATACCTTGACCGCTTACGATGTGATAACGTTCGCAACAAAAAACAGCCTGGCCGCTATAGAATGGAGCGATCAGCACATTCCTGTTGGAAACGTTGCAGAAGCAAAACGCATTGCTGACCATGCACAAAGTGCAGGCATACGATCGCTGAGCTATCGCCCCGCTTATGACATAGCAGCAGACAGCATCACACGATTTGACGATATTTTGCAAACTGCAAAAGCTCTGCAAGCTTCTACCATCACTCTCAGCCCTTTTTTCCGTGCTGAAGAAAATGATGTGACAAGCTATGTACAGACTGTGCAAAAACTGGCGGACAAAGCCGCAGCGTTAGATTGCAAAATCTGCCTTTCTTGCTGTGCCGGCTCCCTGCTTGATAGTTATATTCTCATCCAACAGTTTATCAAGCAAGTCAACCGCCTGACGGTATCTGTCAACTGGCAACCAAACCGTACTTCTTCTCTTTTATATAACATTTATGAATTGAAAATGCTGGCACCCTATGTGCACCATGTTTATGTTGTATATTCAGACCCCGTTGACCAACACGCTGCGCCTATTGTGGAAGGACAAGATGAGTGGCAGCAATATTTAAAGGTGCTCTCCGGTAGCGGGCAAGCATTGTTATTTAAACATTATCTTCCTGACAGTTTCTCTTCTGAATGCCTTCTCATGCAGGACTGGATTCAGAAAAGCAGAAAGTGACCTAAGTCATTTTTGATGAATTCCTAAAACACAAAAAGGCAGGGCTTGCCAAACCTTTCAGGAATGGGAAGCTCTGCTTTTTTGTGTAATATTCTCGATGCTGAAAAGCCTTTTTCTTCTGTATCCCTCAGCCCTGCTCATTGAATAACAAAAGTGCGCTTTCAAAAACAAATAGCGGTGCCATAGAGCCAAATCGCACTTTTTTATCCAGCCCCTCTTTTCTCAGTTCCGTCATCGGAAACAACTTGTCCTTAAAGCCGCTCACGTCGAAATGAACATGTTCGTGGCGTTTAACTTCTTCTTTTATCTGCACCAATTCTCCATAACGAATATTGCATAGCATAATCTCCAAATCGAGGTTCTTTGCCATAAATTCTTTCAGCTCATCCACCCCAGGTGCCTCATGCTCCATGAGATACAAGCTTCTTTCATCTTCAAAGTGCATGGTAATAAAGAGCGGAAGCTGATGAACTTGTAAAAGGCTGACAAGGTCTGATATGCACGGCTCCGACAGACTGTAATGATGATATCCAGGTGCAATTCTGACGCCTTTTATGTCAAGTTCTTGTATCCCTTTTATCACCGTGTTTATGCAGGTATCCTGCAGTGGGTTGACCGTCATGACCTGATAGTAACCGCTGCCTTGAAGTTCCTGATACAAATCCAGCTCGGATTCATATGGATCATTATAAAAAATGGACTCTAAAGAGGATATGTAACCTCCGGTTATACCGTTTTCCTGATGAAGCTTTACAATGTCCGCAAAGGTATTTTTTCTTATCTTATGAAATGGCCAATTGCCTGTAAAACAGTTATAATCTAACAAAATTTCATCTCCTTACAGCTTAAAATTACGGTCAAAAATCTTTTGTGCATTTTTGTAAAAAACCAAATTTCTTTCTTCGTCTGTTAGTTTTGCGCCTAAAACCTTACCGATGTTTGTGACAAAAAACCACGGTGCATCCGTCCCAAACAAGAGTCGTTCTGCACCAATGTTTTCAACTGTATAGTCAATTGCATCACCATGAAACATTGAACCTGAGAAATCGACCCATACATTTTTCAAATCGCGAATCATGGGAATACCATTATAGCAGTTTCCGCCAAGGTGAGCCATAATAATTTTAAGCTCGGGATATCGTTTGGCAAGATTGGCAACATGTTTCCCAACCGACTCATTGGGATATTGCCAGGTGGATTTGTGAAATGTATGAATCAACATGGGGGTACCATAATCAATTGCCAGCTCTGCAATCCGGTTCACACAAACATCATCACAATAGCAGGACAGCCAAAGCTTAACACCCTCTAATCCTTGTTCCTCAATGCCTCTTTTAAAAACCTCCACAGCATTGTCGTGTTCAGGACTAACATATACATAACCGCCAAATTTATCGGGATGCTCCTTAATTAAGGCTGCCGTATAGCGATTTCCTTCTTCAACTTGCTCTTTTGTAGGCACTGCTTCCATAAAATTTGAAATATACATTTTATCAAAATGGTATGCTTCAAAAATACGTAATAATCTACTTTTGCCATCTTCATAGGGCAAACCCTCTACTGCTGCATGAGCATGAACATCAATCAACATAGAACTACACCACCATAAAATAATTTGAAACCTTTTGAATTGCTGCAATAATTTCCTCTATATCCTGTTCGGATGCAAACTCGTTAAAAGGCATATGAACCACTGTGTCAAGTACATTTTCTGCCACAGGACACAAGCCCTTAGGATAGGAAATTCCTTTGTTGTAACAGGGTAAATGAAAAGGTATGTGGGAATTTTTAAAGCCTGTCAACTCTTTAAACAAGGGATAGTTATATATCGGCTCAGGAATATAGCCCTTGCGACAGAGAACACCCTCAGCCTGCAGGGCTTCCACAAAGGTATCCAAAGAAACGTTGATTAAATTTGTATCAACTCTGAAAAGGTAAAACCAATAGGTACAATAATCATCCTGACCCGTTTTGGTCGGCAACAGACACGGAATTTCTGAAAGGGCACTGTTTAGTCTTTCACCAATTTCATTTCTGCGCCGGCAAATTTGTTCCAGCTTATCCAGCTGTGCAATGCCAACTGCTCCCGTCAGCTCATTCATGCGATAATTTGGCGCAATATAATGAATACTTCTTGTTTCGCCCACAGTGGTTGCGAGCCGGTTATAATTCTTATCAGCAAACTTCAGTGCGTTTTCGTAAAGCATTTCATCGTTCATAATCAGCAGTCCGCCATCTCCTGCCGAAATTTGCTTGAAATCATTTAAACTGAAGCAGCCAATATCTCCAAAGGTGCCGGCAAGTTGTTCCTTGTATGTGGCAAGATAGGCCTGAGCACAGTCTTCTATCAACTTTAGGTTATGTTTTTTGCATAAAGCTGCAATGCGATCCATTTGAGCACATAAACCGCCAAGATGAACAACAATCACTGCCTTGGTTTTTTCTGTGATGCATGCTTCAATGGTTTCGGCTGTTATATTATAAGTCCGTGGATCAACATCTGCAAAAACCGGGATCGCATTTTGATAGATAATACCGATAACCGTTCCCATGTCGGTAATCGGTGAGGTTATAACCTCATCCCCCGGTTCTATGCCGATTGCTCCAAGAGCGGTATGAATTGCCGCAGTTCCCGAAGACGTTGCCGTGCAGTAGTTAGTGCCATACATTGTCTTAAATTTTTGTGTAAGCTCCTTAACCTTGCTGCCAAACCAGTAAAATAAGGTGTTCTGCTCTAAGGCCTCTTTTAATTGCAAAAGCTCCTCCTCACCAAATCTTCGTCCTTGCGTCATGGGTGTTTTTTTCGTTTTTTCTCCACCATATAGGGCTAATGTTTCCATACCGTTACCTCCCTTTGATTCCTTGATTAAATTATATAATCCACAAAAAGTAAAGTAAATGCTTTATTTGACACTTTTTTATAAATTTTATCACAACTTTTCTTGATTTTTTAGGGATATTTTGTTAGAATAACCTTGTAGTTTATAGGAGGAACATGGAATGAATGATACAATGATGCATACGGAAGAATATGATTTTTTTATAAAAAAACTATATAGAAGTCTTAACACGTTTTCCTGTTTACTCCCAAATTCAAACTGGGTTCACCACAAGGAGGAACCGAGAAACGTAGAGTATTTTATTTATGTATTAGATGGTGAAGCTATGCTCTGTCCGGGAGATCGACAGTTTCATGTTAGGGCGAATGACATTATTCACATTCCCAGTCACTTACCCTATGAATCACATGGCATTAAGCATCCGTTTTATTATTTTGAGCTGTCATTTGAGGCTGATATGCAGAACACGGAGCTTGATGTTGTAATTCATGATAAAAACAATTATTTCATGAAAAAATTCGAAGCGATTAACAACAAGTGGATCAGTAAAAATTATGGATATATTCTTGAAATAAAATCCATGATTTATTCTCTCGTTGCCGAGTTGATGACGGAAAAAGAGCTGAATCAATCTCCAAACCGATATTATGAGATCATCACAAAATCCAATGCATATATAGAAGAAAATTTAACCAACCCCTATTTTTCTGTTGATGAGCTGGTCAGCAGTTCCGGCGTCAGCAATACCTATTTCAGAAAAATCTTTCAGAAATTTCATGGCACAAGTCCTTTAAAGCACATAAATTATTTAAGAATACTGAGAGCACAGGAATATCTTAAAAACACAGACATGTCAATTAGCCAAATTGCAACAACCATTGGGTTTGTCAATATTTATTATTTCAGTAATGTGTTTAAGGCTACCACAGGTGTCAGCCCACTAAACTACCGAAAAACGCACAAAAAATAAAAAAGAGGGTGTTTTGAAAGTGTTACTTTCAAAAGACGCCCTTACCCTTTAAAAACCTGTTCGGTTAGGTGAACGTTTGTTATTTAATGCTGTTTTCGTATGCTTCAACCATTTTCTTAACCATCTGACCGCCAATAGAGCCAGCCTGCTTAGCGGTGATGTCGCCGTTGTAGCCATCCTTTAAATTAACGCCTACTTCGTTGGCTACCTCCATCTTGAACTTGTCAAGAGCTGCTTTTGCTTCGGGAACAACTTTTTTGTTATTATTCATAACGATAAACACTCCTTTAAAAATTTTACAAGGCACTTGCCTCGGTTCTATTTTGTGCGAAAGGAATGTGAATATACAAGCTATTTTTGTCGTTTTACAGAAAATTTTTGGATTTTATGGCGATATCCGCATTTTTTTAAATTTTTTTCAAAAAAGACTTGCATAATTATACACATAGTTGTATAATTATAAATGGTCGTTTGATAAAACAAAAGAAAGGATTTTTTATGATGACTTTGCAGGCAATTATGAATTTGGATGAACAATACTATATGAACACCTTCGGCAAACGCACGCCCGTCTGCTTTACACATGGAAAGGGCATGCATCTGTATGACACAGAAGGAACGGAATATACTGACTTTTTAGCCGGCATTGCCGTCAGCGCGTTGGGTCATTCGCACCCTACACTGACAACCGCATTACACGAGCAGGTGGATAAGCTACTCCACACCTCCAGCTTATATTATATCGAAAATCAGGCAAAGCTGGCAGAGCAAATCGTGAAACACTCCGTTGCAGATAAGGTGTTTTTTGCCAATTCCGGTGCCGAAGCCAATGAGGGTGCCATTAAGCTTGCAAAAATTTATTTTTATAAACAGAACAAGCCCGAAAAACAAGATATTATCACGCTCAAGAGTTCTTTTCACGGCAGAACGCTGGCTTGCGTTGCTGCTACAGGACAAGAAAAATATCAAAAGCCATATAAGCCCTTGACTCCCGGATTTTCTCATGTGCCTATCAATGATTTTGAGGCTCTTACCGCCGCTGTAACAGACAACACAGCTGCCATTATGATGGAACTGGTTCAAGGCGAATCAGGGGTACGACCCCTCGAGCAAGAATATGTTGACAAGGTGGTTGCACTCTGTAAAGAAAAAGACATTTTATTAATCATTGACGAAGTGCAAACCGGCATGGGCCGCACCGGCACACTGTTCTGCTATGAGCAATATGGCATCCAGCCCGATATTTTCACCTTGGCAAAAGCATTAGGTGGCGGCGTGCCCATCGGTGCCGTTTGTGCAAAAAATTCAGCCTGTGCTTTCACCCCCGGCGACCACGGTACCACCTTTGGCGGTAATCCGTTGGCAACAGCTGCAGGACTGGCTGTTTTCAAAGCCATAGACGAAGAAAAGCTGGTGGAAAATGCACAAACCATCGGCAACTATCTGCAAAACAGTCTGAAACAGTTAGCTGAAGAGTTCCCCGTCATCAGCGAGGTTAGAGGCCGTGGTTTGTTGATCGGTGTAGAATTTAGCAAACCCATTGCCAAAGACCTGCAAAGCGAATTATTTAACAGGCATTATGTGACCGGTGCTGTAGGAGATTCCATTCTTCGTTTAGCACCACCTCTCATCATCACAAAGAAAGACGCAGACAATTTTGTTG
This sequence comes from Clostridia bacterium, assembly GCA_045595795.1. Classification (GTDB taxonomy): domain Bacteria; phylum Bacillota; class Clostridia; order UBA1381; family UBA9506; genus UMGS755. The sequence goes on from JAZOBC010000052.1 coordinate 26,861, forward strand.
CGCTCTTGGCAGATATCTTGAAAGGAGTACTCGCATGAAGCATTTATTATCCTTACATGACTGGACAACAGAAGACATAAACAAGGCTTTGACCTTAGCGGAAAAGCTGAAGAAAGAACAAAAAGAGGGAATCCCTCATACGATCTTAAAAGGTAAAACTCTGGGCATGATTTTCACAAAGTCCTCAACAAGAACCCGTGTTTCCTTTGAAGTTGGTATGTATCAGTTAGGTGGTAACGCTCTGTTTTTAAGCTCTAACGATATTCAGCTTGGCCGAGGCGAAACCATTTATGACACTGCAAAGGTTCTGTCTCGCTTTTTAGACGGCATTATGATTCGTACCTATAAACAGGAAGATGTAGAAGACTTAGCCAAGTATGGTAGCATTCCCATCATCAACGGCTTAACTGATCTGCTCCACCCCTGCCAAATTCTGGCGGATTTATTAACCATAAAGGAGCATTGTGGCTCACTTGCTGGCAAAAAGGTAGCCTATGTGGGAGACGGAAACAACATTGCCCATTCGTTGCTTTACGGCTGTGCAAAATGTGGCATGGAAATTGCCATTGCAACACCGCCGGAATATGCCTGTGACCCCGAAGTGGTGAAAAACGCCATGGCAGACGCCGAAAAAACCGGTGCTAAAATCATTATTACAACCGATGCAAAAGAGGCTGTCAGCGGTGCTGACGCTGTTTACACCGACACTTGGGTGAGCATGGGTCAGGAAGACCAAAAGGCAGAAAAGGTCAAATCCTTCTCCCCCTATCAGGTCAACAGTGAGCTGTTCTCTCTTGCCAAAAAGGACGCCATCTTCCTGCATTGCTTGCCGGCATATCGTGGTATGGAGGTCACAGAAGAAGTCATTGATGGTCCTAATTCCGCTATTTTTGACGAAGCAGAAAATCGCCTGCACGCACAAAAAGCCGTTATGGTCATGCTCATGGGCGACGGCGAGTATTAAGATTTGGAGGCACAAACATGTTTTCAGTACGCAGAGCAACATTAGATGATACCGACAGTATCATGAAAATTACACAACAGGCATTTGTTAAATATATTGAAGTGGCAGGCATCACCGACACCGCAGCACTGCACGAAACCAGAGAACAGGTTGAAAAAGACATTCAAACCAAACTGGTGTATGTAGCATACATAGATGATGTAGTTGTGGGTAGTGTCCGTGTGGAACAGATTAATGAAACAACGGCATACCTTTCCCGTTTTGGTGTCAGCAACGAATATCAGAACTTAGGCATCGGAAAATCCATCATGGGTGTGTTTGATGCTGAAATGAAAAAGTTAGGCATCAAGCGTGTATTGTTGCATACAGCAGCAAAAGCTTTTCCCTTGGTTCGCTTCTACTATGGTCGTGGCTTTTATGTCTACTCTACCACCACTTGCAAAGGTTACATCCGTGTGCTAATGTGTAAAGACTATGAATAAATATCCCCCCGTATAACGGGGGGGTTTTCATTTTCGGGCATAGCCCTAATACTACTGGCTGCACACAAGTGTGCTTTTGTATTGGCCTGCCAGCCATGCAACTGCTACTGACTACCCATAAATGGGTTATGTAAAAATAGTTCTTCTATGTAAATGGGGTCCAGGGGCAACGCCCCTGT